>JAUQVX010000010.1 GCA_039794565.1 Gloeomargarita sp. SRBZ-1_bins_9
CTTGATCGCCTCCTCCAGCGCCTCGTCCGGGCTGGAAAACGAGAGCCCCCTGGCAGCCACAATGCTCCTGAGGATCCGGTAGAAACGCTTTCGTTCGCGCTCCCTTAACCCCTCTGTAAAGGGCCTTGCCAGCCCTAGAATGCGCTTGGGCAACCCCCCCAACCGTTGCCCCGCCGCGGGGCGGGCCACCTCCCAGACGTGGGGGGTACTCTGGGCATCTTGGCAGAACCGGCCCCCTAGGTCTGGCAAACAGCACAATGACTTTTATGTGAGTTATGCCATGCTGCTAGTGACCAACCGGAACAGATACCCGCTATGAACTTCGACCGGGAATAAGTGATGCCACCCAAACTCACCAACGATCGACTCCTGCGCTATCTGCTGCTGCTGGCCTTGGGATGGGCCATTTGGCAAGTTTTTAATTATCTCGCGCCGGTACTGGTGATATTTATATTGGCCGGAATCATTGCCTTTCTACTGCACTACCCGGTGGAATATGTACGACGATGGTTGACCAAGGCCCTGGCAGTGACCCTGGTAACCACCATCAGTGGGTTGCTCCTGTTGGCCCTGCTACTCACCATTGGATTTACGGTCCTGGCCCAGGCACAGGATGTCCTGAATCGCTCCGATGAGATCATCAACTCCATTCTCAACCTACTCGACGAAGCGGAGAAACTGTTGGCCCGCTTACGGTTATCGGTTGATTTAGGGCTGGTTGAGAAGGCCATTAAAGATAACTTACTCACCTTGACCAGTTGGGTGCTCACCGCCATCCAAAAATTGGCCTATAGCTTGCTCTATTTCATTGTCATTATCATTATTGCCCTGTTTATGTTGTTTGAGGGGGCCAAGGTTTGGTGGTTTTTGGTGAGTTTTGTCCCGGAACCCTGGCGGAGTCGCCTCACACCGGCTGTGCAAAAAAACTTGATCGGTTTTTTTTGGGGACGATTCGTACTCTCTTGTTTCTTTGGGGCTTCGGTGTTTGTGGTGTTTTGGCTGATGCGGCTGGAACAGGCCTTGTTTTTGGCAGTGATTGCCGGTTTGTTTGACCTGATTCCGGGAGTGGGGGCGACAATAGGAGTGACTTTGGTAGCTTTGATTGTATTACCTCAGGGACCACTGCTCAGCCTGCTGGTGATCCTGGTCTGCGTGGTCATGCAGCAAATTGAAGAGAATTTACTCCTGCCCAAAGTGATGAAGGATTCGTTGAATATTAACCCTGTCGTGATGTTTTTTGCCTTACTGATCGGCGCCCGTGCGGCGGGTTTGATTGGCGTATTTTTGTCCATTCCCATAGCCGGGGTTCTGGTGAGTCTGCTGGACTTGGAGGCTCTCAAGAGTGGATCGGCTGCCGATCAAAACCGCCGACTTCCGCCACCGTAAAGAGGGGACGGGCTTTGACTTCGTCGTAAATGCGGCCAATATATTCCCCCAAAATGCCGATGGCCATTAGTTGCACAGCACTGAGAAACAGGACGGCCAAAATCACCAGCGTGTAACCCGTCAAGGGGGAATCCGGTAGAAATAGTCGCCAGTACAACACTAAAAACAACATGATGATCGCGACCAATCCGGCTAAGAATCCTAAGTAGGTAGCCAAGCGTAACGGCACCCAGGAGAAAGACACCAGGGCGTTCATCGCTAGGGCCCAACTTTTCAGCCAGGTGTACTTGGCTTGACCGGCATAGCGGGGTGGGCGCTGGTACAAAAGGGGAGCTTGCCGAAAACCTACCCAGGCCCGCAGACCCCGGACATAGCGCTGGCGCTCGGGCATGCTATTCAAAATGTCCACCACCTGCCGGTCCAACAAACAAAAATCGCCACTGTCGGGGGGAATGTCCACACTCGCCAGGTAGGTCAACAGCCGGTAAAACACATGGGCGCACAACCGTTTGAACCAATGGTCTTGCCGCTGGATGCGCTGCCCATAAACCACCTGATACCCCTGCTGCCAAAGGTCAATCATATTGGGGATCAATTCCGGCGGGTCCTGTAAATCAGCATCTAAAATCACCACTGCCTGGCCCCGGGCAAACTGTAAGCCGGCACTGATGGCAATTTGATGGCCAAAATTGCGGGCCAGGGCGACATAACAAACACGGGGGTCTTTTTGGCGCAATTCCCGCATGAGATGGAGGGATTCATCCCGACTGCCGTCATCGACCAAAATCAATTCCGCCGGACCATCCAGGCTATCCATAATGGGGCACAGGCGCCGATAGAGATGGGGCAGATTGGCGGCTTCGTTATAGACCGGTACCACCAGGGAATAACGCACCATACCCTAGGATTCCAGCAACTCGCGCCGCACCCGTCGGATGGGGACATTGGCAATGAGGGCGGTCACCCGCTCATCCATTTCCAGGGAAAACTCCATGCCTTCAGCGTCAAATTCCACATAACGGCCAATCACTTCCACAATTTCCTGGCGCATTTTCTCTAGCATTTCCGGCGTTAAGTCCGTCCGGTCGTGGGCTAAGACCAATTGCAGGCGGCGTTTAACCTCGTCCCGGCTACCGGTGGATCGGGGAAACCAGCGCTCGAATAACTCGCGAAGGGCATGCAAGACCGGCATATCAACGGCTAAAGAAACGGCGCAAGCGACCCATAAGCGTATTGTAGGGGGCATCCAGGTCCAACAAGGGCACCTTTTCCCCTTCCAACCGCCGGGCAATGTTCTGAAAGGCCATTCCCGGGAGGGACAAATTAGCCTCCAGTACCAGGGGTTCGCCGCGGTTAGTCGAGATAATCACCCGCTCATCATCGGGGATCAAACCGACCAAGGGAATGGCCAAAATTTCCTGCACGTCGCTGACGGACATCATGTGGTTGCTCTGCACCATCTGGGGCCGGATACGGTTGACGATTAAGCCGATTTTGCGAATGCCGTGGGCCTCTAATAACCCGATCACCCGGTCGGCATCCCGCACGGCGGCAATTTCTGGGGTGGTCACCAATAAAGCTTCCTGGGCCGGGGCAATGGCATTTTTGAACCCCGTTTCGATCCCCGCCGGGCAGTCAATCAATACATAGTCAAATTTTTCGCTCAATAAACCGGCCAAATGGCGCATCTGGTCCGGGGTAATGGCATCTTTATTGCGGTTTTGGGCCGCCGGCAGCAGGGCTAAATTGGGTTGGCGTTTGTCCCGCACCAGGGCCTGTTCTAAGCGACAATCTCCCGCCAAGACATCCAACGCCGTATAGACCACCCGGTTTTCTAAACCCAACAGCAAGTCCAAATTGCGCAGGCCAAAATCGGCATCAATCAAGGCCACCGTCCGCCCCAAACGCGTCAAAGCCATGCCCAGATTGGCCGTCGTTGTGGTTTTGCCAACGCCCCCTTTGCCAGAGGTAATGACGATCACCCGCCCCATCTACGTTGCCAACCTAACCGCTGGATTTGTCTATCAGAATACCCCCCCGAGGGCCGTTCTGCCAAAGTCTCGGGCCGGCTGTAAAAGAATTTCATCCCCCTGGACAACGGCCACTTCTGGGTAAACGGCGGATTGGGGGGGCAGCCGCGCTACTCGGTCGCCAATGCGGATTTGGGTCGCCGCCATTTCCAGGGCCATAATCAACCGGCGAGTATCCCCCTGGGCACCGGCATGGGCCACCCCCCGCAACCGCCCCCACACCAGAATGTCGCCATCGGCCACGATGTACCCCCCAGGATTGACATCGCCGACCACCACCACTGTACCGGGATGGCGGATCTCGACCCCTGACCGCACCGGTTGCACGACATACAGGGGGGGCGCAGCGGCTACCGCCGGCGTTGTTTCTAAGCTGGGTTGTTCCACGGAAAAACCGGCCATCGCTGCCGCCACCGCCGTCGAACGCACCAGGGAGCGCACGGTGGTCAACACCAGTTGTCGCTGCCGAAGTAAGGTTGCCAACCACTGCCACTGGTCGGTGGTGACCATCCGTTCCCCGGCCAGGACGCGCACCGGACTGTGGGGGGGCCACCAGGGATCGGTGAGTTGGAAGTAATGCTGCAACAACTCCTGGAGGTAGGGCCAGTCCGGCTCCGGGGGCAATAGCAAATCCAGCCCATCGGTTCCCGGTTGCACCAGAGGCAGGGTCATGGGGTCCCTATCCGCAGTCGCCGGGTGATGATGGTAATGCCCCCCTGGCGCACCAATACTGCCGATAACCATTGACTACCCGGCGTTGGGGGAGCCTGCCCCGTTTTGAACAGCCCGCCGGCGGAGAGCACCTCCAGTTTCAACCGGGGATGGTCCAGTAACTGGGTAGGCTGTACCGGCTCGGCCACCGCCGTTCCCAGCAATTGGTCGTCCTGGAGCGGTTCCTGCACAATCACGTCAAATTCATACTGCTGACCGGGCGCCACCACCTCTGGAAGATTCACCGTCACCCGGGGCGGTTCCTGGCCGGAGGTCAATTGGGTTTGTTCGCTGAGAATCTCCTGGCGCTGGATTTGCCCTTGCAGAACTGTCTGGCGGGTTTTCAGGACGCTGGTCAGGTCAAATCGGCGATTTTTCTGGGTCTCCGTCCCCCGCAAGGTCATTTGCACATCCACTACAAAGCCCTGGTCTCGGGGTTGCCAGTCCAGCAATTCAACCCGGTAAGTCAGGTTGGGAAAGCGCTGCCACAGGCGGGTCAGGGCCTTGGTCATCAAGTCCCGGTTGAGGCCATCCCCGTGGGTAAAATTGGGGCTGTACAGCTGTAAGACGGCGTCAGGGTTGCGCTGGTTGAGGGTCTCCTCCAGTCGCCGCACCAAGGCCTTTACCGGTTCCGGGGCCGTCTCCGGGGGGAGCGCCTGGGCTACACCGTTGCTGAGACACCCGAGCCACACCCCTACGGCCATCCATCTCGTGCATCGGCCCATGGCTATGCCTGCCCAAGTGGTCGCCCTTCATTTTAGCGATGAATCGGTACAATTTGTCATGTTGGGCGCAGGGAAGGCAGCCATGACGACAGGGGGGGCCTTGACAGTCACCAAGATGGCAGCGGATTGGAGCATCGAAGACAGCGAGGAACTCTATCGCATCCGGGGGTGGGGTGACCCCTATTTTTCCATCAACGCCGCCGGCCATGTGACGGTGTCGCCGATGGGGGAACGGGGCGGCTCCCTGGACCTGTTTGAACTGGTGCAAGCCCTGCAAAAACGCAATATCCAATTGCCCCTGCTCATTCGTTTTCCCGACATCTTGCAAAACCGCATCGAGCGCCTCCATGCCTGCTTTGCCAAGGCCATTGCCCGCTATAACTACAACGGGGTTTACCGGGGGGTTTTTCCCGTCAAATGTAACCAACAGCGGCATCTCGTAGAGGCCCTGGTGCGCTTCGGTGAACCTTTCCACTTTGGCTTAGAAGCGGGGTCGAAACCGGAATTGTTGATTGCCCTTTCGATGCTACCGGCCGGTCAAGAGGACAACCCCCCCCTGTTGATCTGCAACGGCTACAAGGACCGGGAGTACATCGAAACTGCCATGCTCAGCCGCCGCCTGGGGCATCATACCATCATTGTCCTAGAGCAACTGGCGGAATTGGAATTGGTGATTCAGACCAGCCGACAACTGGGGATTCGTCCCGTGCTGGGGGTGCGGGCTAAACTCAGCACCAAGGGGGTCGGTCGCTGGGGCAACTCGGCGGGGGAACGGGCCAAATTCGGCTTGACCATCTCGGAAATTCTGGAAACCGTTGAGCGTCTCAGGAGCGAAGATTTACTCGATTGTTTGCAGCTGCTGCACTTCCATATTGGCTCGCAAATTTCCGCCATTAGCGTGCTCAAGGACGCCCTCAAAGAGGCGGGCCAAATTTATACCGAATTGATGGCCTTGGGGGCGCCAATGGGGTATTTGGACGTGGGGGGCGGCCTGGGGGTGGACTACGACGGCTCCAAAACCAATTTCTATGCCTCGGTCAACTACACCATGCAAAACTATGCCAATGATGTGGTGGCCGCCATTAAAGATGCCTGTGTACAGAAAAATTTGCCGGTGCCCACGATTATTAGTGAAAGTGGCCGGGCGTTGACAGCCCATCAGTCGGTGTTGGTGTTCAACGTGCTAGGGACGAGTGAAGTTTGGCAAGGCATCCCGACGCCCCCTGATCCGTCATCCCACCTAGTGTTGAAAAATCTCTACGAAACCTACAGTACCATTCGCCCAGATAACTATCAGGAGGCCTACCACGACGCCACCCAGTTCAAAGACGAGGCCATTAGCTTGTTTAACCTGGGGTATTTGAGTCTACGGGAACGGGCGGAAGCGGAACGGTTGTACTGGGCCTGCTGTCAAAAAATTCTGGAGATTACCCAGCAGCAGGATTACGTGCCCGATGACCTGGAAGACCTGCCCAAAACCATGGCGTCTATTTACTACATCAACCTGTCGGTATTTCAGTCGGCGCCAGACACCTGGGCCATTGACCAATTGTTTCCCATCATGCCGATCCACCGGTTGAATGAACGCCCCCGTTGTCGGGGAACCTTGGCGGATTTGACCTGCGACAGCGACGGTAAAATTGACCGGTTCATTGATTTACGGGATGTCAAATCCTGGCTGGAACTGCACCCCTACCGGCCCGGCGAACCCTATTACCTGGGGCTATTTCTCGGTGGGGCCTACCAAGAGATCATGGGGAATTTGCACAACCTGTTTGGCGATACCAATGTGGTGCATATCCGCCTGTCCCCGAATGGTTATCAAATTGAGCATGTGGTCAAAGGGGATACCCTGCGGGAGGTGCTGGGTTACGTGCAGTACAATGCCGACGACCTGTTGGAGCAGTTGCGTCGCCAAAGTGAAGCGGCCCTGCAAGCCAAACGCATTACTCTGGAGGAGGCCCAACGCCTGCTGTCCCACTACGAACACAGCTTGAACCGCTACACCTACCTCAGCGATGGCATGGCCTAGGCAACATAGAGACGGGCTACTTCCGTCAGGGACAGGCGGGATTGGCCGACCAAGCTCAAGGGGGACTGCTGCCCCCGGGACAGGCGCATGACCGCCGCACAGCCGATCATGGCCCCATTGTCGGTGCAGTACTTCATGGGGGGAATCACCACCCGGATGCCCTGTGCTGCCGCGGCTTGGGTGATGGTGGTCCGCAGTTCCCGATTGGCGGCTACCCCCCCGGCGACCACCAGGGTTTTCAGGTCGTGATCCAAAGCGCAACGGATGGCCCGGTGGGTCAGGGTCTGGACTACGGTGTACTGGAAACTGGCGGCCAAATCGGCAGTGGGCAACGGGGGAGGGAGTTGGGCCACCAGCCGCCGGACAGCGGTTTTCAGGCCGCTAAAGCTCATGTCGTAGGGGTGATAACCGCCCTGGGGCAGGGAAATTTTCCCCTCCGGCAGCGCAAAGGCCTGGGGGTTGCCCTGGGCTGCCAAGCGGTCGATGGCCGGGCCGCCGGGATACCCCAGCCCCAACAGACGCGCCACCTTGTCAAAGGCTTCGCCGACCGCATCATCCCGGGTTTGCCCAAGGGGTACATAGGTTTGCCAGTCCCGCACCGCCACCAGGCTGGTATGGCCTCCAGACACCAGCAGGCACAAAAATGGCGGCGTCAAATCCGGTTCCGTGAGATAGGCGGCGCAAATGTGGCCCTCCAGGTGATGAATCCCCAAGAACGGTCGCCGGTACAGAACGGCCAGGGTTTTCGCCGCCGCAAGTCCTACGTTCAAGGCCCCCACCAGCCCCGGTGCACAGGTCGCCGCGATGCCATCTATTTCACTCCAGCGATACCCTGTTTCCGCCTGGACTTGGGCGAGCAAAAAATTGATCACCTCCAGATGCTGGCGGGAGGCAATCTCCGGCACCACTCCCCCATAGGCTTGATGCTGGCGAATTTGGGAGGCCACTGCTTCTGAGAGCACCTGCCGGTCTCGCACGAGGGCAACAGCGGTTTCGTCGCAACTGGTTTCAATGGCTAAAACGGTGGTCACGGTGATGGGTGGGCTAGGACGTTGTGATTTGCTTAATTTCTTATGGTAAAAACTGCCCAACCCGGGGGGCGGCATGGCCGTATGCTAGGGTGAGAGTAATGACGCTGCCCCCGGCATGAACTGGAACCTGACAGACGCCCATAAGGTTTGTACTTACGCCCTAGTGGCTATGGCATTTGCCGCCCTGGTCCTGGCCAATGCTACCCATCCAGTGGCCAACGGCCTGTTTTTGCTGCTGGGGGTGGCAAGCTGGTTCTGGGAACCGCCCCGGATTCGCTGGGAGTCCTATGCCCGTCTCTGGCTGCCCTTGACGGTGGGGGTGCTGGTCGTTTTGGTGGGGGGGACCATTCTGTTGCGGGCTAATCCCCTGGATGCGGCGCTTTACTTGCTGCTTTATCTGACGCTGGCGAAATTATTTCAGCGGGAACGCCCGGAGGATTACAACCAGGCGATGGCTCTGTCGTTTTTGCTGTTGGCGGCAACCACGGTCTACACGAGCGATATGTTGTTTGGGTTGATCTTTGCCCTGTACGTGATTTTGGGGGTGGTGAACTTTACCCTATATCACTTGCGGGTACAGGTGCGGGAGCATCCCAAGGCGGCAGCCCAGTCTGGCCGGTTTGGCCCCCGAGGGTTGATGGCTTTGGTGTGGGTGGGGCTGGCGACGTTGGTGTTATCGGTGGGGTTGTTTTTCTTGTTTCCCCGGATTGGGTTGGGTTTTTTTGGCCGGGGGGGAGCTGGGCAGCACCAGGCAACCCGAGGGTTTGGGGAGCAGGTGCGGTTAGGGGAGCACGGGCGCTTGCCCCAGGATACCCAGGTGGTGATGCGGGTGGAGTTTCCCGAAGGCCGACCCCCTTTGCTCCTGCCCCTGTACTGGCGGGGGGTCAGTTTTGACCGCTATGACGGCCAGACATGGTCGCGCACCCGCTTGGATGGGGAATTGCGAGTGGCCCAAGACCAAGTGGTGGAACTGCGTCAACCGGCAGCCCATCTTTCCCTCATTCGCCAGGACATTTATTTGGAGCCGTCGCCCCATCCGGTGTTGTTTGCCCTCCATCCCCTGTACCGGGTGCGTCTGCCGGAGACAGCCCAAGGACTGCGGGTGCAGGTGGGAACCCTAGGGGAAACCCAGCAACGGGCGAAAATTATTCGGCAGCGGGGACGGTCGCTCTATGTAACCCGCACCGGCGATGTGTACTACGGCTATAGGGGCGATGTGGGTTATCAGTACACCGCCTGGAGTCGCCCGATTTTTCCTAGCGCCAACGATTTGCGCCGGGTGGACATGGCCCAGACCCTGCAACAGGTGGCCCAGGCGGGGCTGCTGGATATGTATTTGCAGTTACCCGGTGACCTGAACCCCAGGATTCGGGAACTGGCTGCCGATGTGACCCGCAACGCCCCAACCCTGTTTGACAAGGTCGAGGCGATTCGTCGTTATTTGGCCGAGTCTAAAACTTTCGCCTACACCACCGACCTGCCAGACCCGGGGGCTGAACCGGTCTTGGATGCCTTTTTATTTACCCACCGGCGGGGCCACTGCGAGTACTTTGCGACGGCCATGACGGTGATGTTACGCAGCATCGGGATTCCGGCGCGGTTGGTAAACGGTTATCTGGGGGGACGGTGGAATGCCTACGACCGGTATTTGGCTGTGCAAGCCGCCCATGCCCACAGTTGGGTGGAGGTGCCCTTTGCTGGTTACGGTTGGCTGACCTTTGACCCGACACCGCCCGGCCCCTTACCCCAGGCGGGGAACTGGTGGTCGGATTTACTGGATGCCCTGCGGTTCCGCTGGAACAAATATGTGCTGGATTATGACCTGGATACCCAAATGGAGACCCTGCAGCAGGTGCAGTCCTGGTTACAACTACAGCCCCAAAAGTCGGCGAAAGCCTTGGATATGCAGATGGTTAGGCGAACGGGGGCTGTACTGGTTCTCACCCTCACGGGCGGCTTGTGGGGATATCGCCGGCGGGGACGGGCGTGGGGCTGGCGAGACGGTTTGGGCTTGGTTGTACTGACCGGGGTGGCCGGTTGGGTGGCGGAACCCCTGCCCTGGCCCTGGAGTGGACTGTTGGGGGGCGTGGCGCCGCCGTTAGCCTACTGCGTGGCCCGCTATCTCCAGGAAAAACGGACAAACGTGGGTGTGCCTCCTGTAGCCCGTTTGTACTTGCAATTGCGGCAGGCGCTGGTGGAACAGGGGTTCGGGATCACGCCGGAGATGGGCCCCTTGGCCGTGCGCCGCTGTCTCCAAACCAGCTATCTACCGGACCGGGAAACAGGGGTGCACCTGATTAACACCTACATGGACGTCCGTTTTGGGGGGCGGTCCCTTAGCCCCGGGGAGTTCAGGGCCTATCGGCAGCAGTTGCGCCGTCTATTGCACCGGTGGCGAACCTGGCAAGGGCAGAAAGTCCTGCACTAGGCGATAGACCTGCTCGCGCGGGACATCCCAAGTGAGGATGTGATTCCCTTCCTCCAGCCAATGGAAGACCTTGTGGGGACTGCCGAGTTGTTGGAACCCCTGCCAGGTCGCGCTTGGGTCCACTACCCGGTCGTAGCGGGATTGAATCACCAGGGTGGGTACCGTGACGCGAGGCAACAGGGCGCGGACTTGACGTTGCAGGGCCAGGGCGCTGCGGACAGCCGTCAGGTTGAAGTCCCGGAAAAACGTGCATTGCCAGGCTTGGCGCTCCAGCACCGGGTCGCTGATGGGCAACCGGAGACGGGGCAGACTGGGCAGGAGATAACCCAAGCTGTAGAGCAAGGGCCACTGCCAAGCCCACATTCCCAAAAAGGGCGCCAGTAGGACTAAGCGGTACACCGGCAAGTGGGCAGCCAGATAGAGGGCTAACAAGCCACCGTTGGAAAACCCCACCACAGCCACCTGGTCATGGGTTTGGCGCAACTGAAGGTATTCCTTTTGCACACAGGCGACCCATTCCGGCCAGGTGGAGACGGGCATCTGGGGAGCCGGTTGGTCGTGCCCCGGTAAGTTCATCCCCCGCACCGTCCAGCCCTGCTGATGGAGCCGTTGGCCTAGGGGGTGTAACTCATACACACCGCCCCCCAGCCCGTGAATGAGCAGGCAAGCCCCCTGTCCCCTGCCCGGGTAATAAAACGGCTGATTGCCCATCGGTGACTGCATACCCCGACCCTACCATGAAATCCCTTGCGTTAGCATGAATAAGCCTCTGTGGTCGGTGATGTCTTATGGAACAGGCCCTTTTGTTGGAAAAACTGCTGGACCTGGCCCGCCCCCGCGCCGAGGGAGTGGAGGTCTATTACCTGCGCAGTTACAGCCGCCCCGTCCTGTTTGAAAACAATCGCCTCAAATCCCTCGATAGCAAGGCGATGCAGGGGGTGGCCCTGCGGGTGATTGCCCAGGGACGCCTGGGGTTTGCCGCCAGCACGGACCTCACCCGCCTGGAGGAGGTGGTCAACGTGGCCCTAGACACGGCAACGGTCGGCGACCCAGTAGAGATGGACTTTGCCGCTGCTCAACAGTGGGAGGACACCCGCCCGCCGGTGGAATTGCCGACGACGGCAGCGCTGGTGGAGATCGGTCAAGGCCTGGTCGAACAAGTCCATGCCTATAATCCCGAGATTCTGGTGGATGTCTCGTTGCAGCCCAGTGCCGGGGAGGTGCAGATTCTCACCGATAAAGGTGCCTATGCCCGTTACCAACGGCAATCCCTGAGCGTGGGTCTGGGGGGCAACTGGGTACGGGGGGAAGACTTTTTACAGATTTACAGCTATCAGGTCACGGATGGATCCCCCCCGGACTACCAGCGGCTGGTGCAGGAGGTGGTGCAAAAGTACCGCTGGGCGGAGCAAACGACTTCAATCACCGGGGGTAACTTGCCGGTTTTATTCACCCCCCGGGCGGTCGCCAGTGTGTTAGCCGGACTGTTTGAAGCCATGCTGTCGGGGCAAGCGGTGGTGCAAAAGGCTACACCCCTGGCGGACCGGGTCGGGCAGCGGGTGTTCGACCCCCAGTGGACGATTACCGAAGACCCCACCGCCGGGGTCAACGCCCGCCGATTTGACGATGAATGCACGCCGACTCAGACCCAAACGTTGATCGAGCAGGGGGTGGTGCGGGGCTTTTACTGGGACCGCCTGTGGGCGCAGCGGGCCGGTGGTGTTTCCACGGGTAATGGCTACCGGGGTGGCCTATCCCGACCCGGCCCGGAATTACTGAATCTCTGCATTGCCCCAGGGATGGTTCCTTACGCCGAGTTAGTGGCCCAGATCCGCGACGGGGTAATGGTGGACCAGGTGCTGGGGGCAGGCCAGTCCAATCAGTTGGCCGGGGAATTTTCCGTGAATCTGGACCTGGGTTACCGGGTGGTCAACGGCGAAATCGTCGGGCGGGTGAAAAACACCATGGTGGCCGGGAGCATCCTGGAGGCACCGGTGGCGGCCATGAGCCGGGAACGGGAATGGGTCGGCGGCAGCGTTTACAGCCCGGCGATTTTGTTTGCCTCCCTAGGGGTTGCGACCCGGAGTTGACCAAAGGGTTAAAATGGCTACAGATTGCAGCTCAACTTCGGTCCGTACGCCAATTTGGGTCGGTTAACCCCCACCGATTTCTGCATTGACAAGGTACGATAGAAGTGTCTGCACAACCGGCTCAGGGCAGGGAAGGTTATGTTTGAACGTTTCACGGAAAAGGCCATTAAGGTCATCATGCTCGCCCAGGAGGAAGCCCGTCGCTTGGGGCATAACTTCGTGGGCACCGAGCAAATCCTCCTGGGGTTGATTGGCGAGGGC
Organism: Gloeomargarita sp. SRBZ-1_bins_9; assembly: GCA_039794565.1. NCBI lineage: Bacteria > Bacillati > Cyanobacteriota > Cyanophyceae > Gloeomargaritales > Gloeomargaritaceae > Gloeomargarita > Gloeomargarita sp. SRBZ-1_bins_9. The sequence continues at coordinate 12,695 of JAUQVX010000010.1, forward strand.
ACTGGGGTGGCCGCCAAAGTGCTCAAGTCTATGGGTGTAAACCTGAAAGATGCCCGGATTGAGGTGGAAAAAATCATTGGTCGGGGTTCGGGCTTTGTGGCGGTCGAAATTCCCTTTACCCCTCGAGCCAAACGGGTTTTGGAATTGTCGTTGGAGGAGGCCCGGCAGTTAGGCCACAATTACATCGGTACTGAACACCTGTTGCTGGGGTTGATCCGGGAAGGGGAAGGGGTGGCCGCCCGGGTGTTGGAAAACTTGGGCGTGGATTTGTCCAAGGTGCGGACCCAGGTGATCCGCATGCTGGGGGAAACGGCGGAGGTGACCGCTGGCGGCGGCAGTACCCGTACCAAGACCCCCACGCTGGACGAGTTCGGAACCAACCTCACCCAGTTGGCGGCGGAAGGGAAATTAGACCCAGTGGTGGGTCGGGAGAAGGAAATTGAGCGGGTGATCCAAATCCTGGGGCGCCGGACCAAGAACAATCCGGTGTTGATTGGGGAACCGGGGGTAGGCAAGACGGCGATTGCCGAGGGTTTGGCCCAGCGCATTGCCAATCGGGACGTGCCGGACATTTTAGAGGACAAGCGGGTGGTGACCCTGGACATTGGCCTGCTGGTGGCGGGTACCAAGTACCGGGGGGAATTTGAAGAGCGGCTCAAGAAAATCATGGACGAGATTCGCCAGGCGGGGAATGTCATCCTGGTGATCGATGAAGTCCATACGTTGATTGGGGCCGGTGCGGCGGAAGGGGCCATTGACGCGGCCAATATCCTGAAGCCGGCCCTGGCGCGGGGTGAGTTGCAGTGCATTGGGGCCACTACTTTGGATGAATACCGCAAGCACATTGAGCGGGATGCGGCTTTGGAGCGTCGGTTCCAGCCGGTGATGGTAGGGGAACCCTCGGTGGAAGAAACCATTGAAATCCTATTTGGCCTGCGGGAGAAGTATGAGCAGCACCACAAGCTGAAGATCACAGACGAGGCGCTACGGGCGGCGGCCAAGCTGGCGGATCGGTACATTTCTGACCGGTTCTTGCCGGACAAGGCCATTGACCTGATTGACGAAGCGGGGTCGCGGGTGCGGCTCATCAATTCGCAACTGCCGCCAGCGGCCAAGGAACTGGACAAGGAGCTGCGGCAAATCCTGCGCCAAAAGGACGATGCGGTGCGCGCCCAGGACTTTGAGCGGGCCGGGGAATTGCGGGACCGGGAGATCGAAATCAAGGCGCAGATCCGAGCTATTGTCCAGAGCAAGAAAGCGGAGGCCCAGCAAGGGGGCGGCGAAACCCCAATGGTGACGGAGGAAGACATCGCCCAAATCGTGGCTTCCTGGACGGGGATTCCGGTGAGCAAGCTGACGGAGACGGAGTCGGAACGCCTGCTACACATGGAGGAAACTCTGCACCAGCGGATCGTAGGACAAGAGGAGGCGGTGCGGGCCATTTGCCGAGCGGTGCGGCGGGCGCGCGTGGGTCTCAAGAACCCGAACCGGCCGATTGCCAGCTTCATCTTCTCCGGGCCAACGGGGGTGGGCAAGACGGAGTTGACCAAGGCGCTGGCGGCCTACTTCTTCGGCTCCGAGGAGGCGATGATCCGCCTGGATATGTCGGAGTATATGGAGCGGCACACGGTCTCTAAGTTGATTGGCTCACCGCCGGGTTATGTGGGCTACAACGAGGGGGGCCAATTGACGGAGGCGGTGCGGCGCCGGCCCTATACGGTGGTGTTGTTTGACGAGATCGAAAAGGCCCACCCGGATGTGTTCAACCTGCTGCTGCAAATCCTGGAGGATGGCCGGTTGACCGATGCCAAGGGGCGCACGGTGGACTTTAAGAACACGCTCATCGTGATGACCTCCAACATCGGCTCTAAGGTCATCGAGAAGGGCGGTGGCGGCTTGGGGTTTGAGTTGAGCGAAAACCAGGAGGATTCCCAGTACAACCGGATTCGCAACCTGGTGCATGAGGAGCTCAAACAATACTTCCGCCCCGAATTCCTGAACCGGATTGATGAAATTATCGTCTTCCGGCAACTGACCAAGGACGAGGTGAAGCAAATTGCCGACATCATGCTCAAGGAGGTCTATGGGCGGCTGGCCGAGCAAGGGATTACTTTGCGGGTGACGGAGGCCTTCAAGGACCGGCTGGTGGAGGAAGGCTACAACCCGTCCTACGGAGCGCGGCCTTTGCGGCGGGCGATTATGCGGTTGCTGGAGGACTCCCTGGCGGAGGAAATCCTGTCCGGGCGCATCAAGGCGGGGGATACGGCCATCGTGGATGTGGACCCGGAGACCAAGCAGGTGAAAGTGCTTGGCGAACCAACCACCCGCGAGCTGTTACCCCAGTCCACCAGTTAAACGAATAGGTACATCCTGAAACGGCAAGAGACCCTGGTATCCAGGGCTTTTTGTAACTGCGCTTAACTCAACACCACTCGACCGGTGAGCTGTTCCCAGCGGCGTTGCAGTTCGGCGGTTAGGAGGGGATGTCGGCGCAAATCCGGGTCCTGTTGCAGCAGGTGTTCTGCGGCGCGGCGGGCCGTTTCCAGCACCTCCTGGTCTTCAATGAGACTGGCCAGGGCTAAATCCGGCAATCCGGCCTGTCGCGTCCCTAAGATTTCTCCCGGCCCCCGCAGGCGCAGGTCCATCTCAGCGATAAAAAAGCCGTCCTGGGATTGGGTTAGGACCTGTAGGCGCTGCTGGGTGTCTTCCCCTTGGCTGTGGGCGACCAAGATGCAGTAGGAGGGGTGCGTTCCTCGGCCTACCCGTCCCCGCAGTTGGTGCAGTTGGGCCAAGCCGAATCGTTCAGCATTCTCCACCAGCATCACTGTGGCATTGGGCACATCCACGCCCACCTCCACCACGGTGGTGCTGACCAGAATTTGAATCTCCCCATCTCGGAAAGCTCGCAGGGTGGCTTCTTTTTCGGTGGCGGACTGGCGCCCGTGGAGTAACCCCAAGCGCAACCCCTTGAAGGTCATTTCCTGCAACCTTTGGTACTCGGCGACGGCGGCCCGGGCCGGTAATTTTTCCGACTCCTCCACCAGGGGCAAGATGATGTAGGCCTGACGACCCTGGGCCACCTCCCGGCGAATCAAGTCATAGGCAAAGTGGCGTTGACTGCCGGAAATCACCGTCGTTTGAATGGGTTGGCGACCGGGGGGCAATTCATCGAGCTGACTCACATCCAAATCGCCGTGGAGGGCCAGGGCCAGGGTGCGGGGAATGGGTGTGGCCGTCATGGTCAGGACGTGGGGGGCCATCCCTTTTTGTTGCAACAGGGACCGTTGTTCTACGCCGAAGCGGTGTTGTTCATCAATCACCACCAGCCCCAAGCGGGCAAACTGCACCTGCTCTTGGATCAGGGCATGGGTCCCCACCACCAACGGCACTTCCCCAGTGGCCAACTGGGCCAGGATTCGTCGGCGTTGACTGGCCTTGGTCGAACCCGTGAGCAATTCCACCGGGATGTGCAGGGGCGTCAACCATGTCAGCAGTTTTTGGTAGTGCTGTTCAGCCAGCACCTCCGTCGGGGCCATCATCGCCACCTGATAGCCCGCTTCAATCGCCGCCAGCATGGCCATAACCGCCACCACCGTCTTGCCGGAACCCACATCCCCCTGCACCAGACGCTGCATGGGTCGGGGCTGGCGCAAATCCTGAAGAATTTCTTGAATTACCCGTTCCTGGGCTCTGGTCAACTGAAACGGCAGGTGTGCCCGAAACCTTTGCAACAGTTCTCCTTCGGCTGACAGCGCCGGACTCGGATACTGCCGTTGCTGTTGCCGTCGTTGCAAAAAACTCAGTTGCAGGTAGAAAAATTCATCGAACACCAAGCGATAGCGGGCCCGTTTTAACGCCTGAGCATCAGCGGGGGCGTGAATGTCCTGGTAGGCCGTTGCCAGGGACACCAGATGGTAGCGCCGGCGCAAGGATTCCGGTAAGGGATCGGGCCAGGAGCGCACCAAGGGTAAAACGGCATGGATGGCCTGGCGCACCCAACTGGCCTTGAGTTCCCCCTTGAGGGCATACACCGGCACCATCTTGGCAACGGCATCTTCGGTTTGCTCGTCAATGACTTGGATTTGGGGGTCGGTCAGGGTTTTGCTGAACTTTGTCCCCTTGACCAATCCCGACACGGCGATCAATGTCCCGGGGGGATACTGTTTTTTTTGCTGTTCTTGCCAGGCTTTATTGGCATAGCGTTTCCCCATGACATAGCGATTGATTTTCAGACGCCCGGACCGGTCGGCCACCCACCATTCCAGGATGGTCAACTGGGGATTTTTCGGGCTGGTGAAACAACGAAAACTGCGAATCGTGGCAATCACCGTGACGGTGTTCCCCGGCTGTAAATCCTTGATCAGCAGGTGCTGGGAGTAATCCACATAGCTGCGGGGGTAATAGCGTAAAACGTCCCCGAGGGTTTGCAGCCCCAATTGCTGGAGATATTTCTTCTGCTGCGGTTTGAGAACCTCCAATTGGCGAATAGGGGTATCGGCTGTAACCACCGGCGCTGGTTTGTCTAGCACCCCCGGTGTAGGGACGGGTTGGCGGATGTGGGGTAAAAAGGTGGCGATGCGCTGGAGTAGGGCTTCCCGCTGGTCGCCAGTCAGATGGGGGTAGTGGTGCAGCTCTGCCAGTAGGATTTCCCATTGGTTGATCTGGGCAGCCGGTAGCCAATCCAGGGGTACCAGGCGCAGTTGTTGCAGGAGAAACTCGGAAAACCGGTACTGGCGGCCCTGCAGGTTGGGATAGCCCGCCTGTTGTTCCACGGCCAACGCCTGAGCCACCCGCGCCGCATCCCAGGTCATAGTTCCAGTGTAGCCACCAAAAAACGGCCACAAAGGTTAATATCAGAGGGAGTACGCCATTGGGATACAGCTTATGGACCTGTTCGGCACAAACTTCCTGTCCAACAACCTGATGCTACCCATTCTGGACTTCTTCTACCAGGTGGTGCCGAGTTACGGGTTGGCCATTGTGGCGCTGACGCTGGTGGTGCGGCTGGCCTTGGCGCCGATTAGTGCCGGGCAGATTCGCAATATGCGGCGCATGAAGGTAGCCCAACCGGTGATGCAAAAGCGGGTGCGGGAAATCCAGGAGCGCTACAAAAACGACCCCGCCAAGCAACAGGAGGAAATGGCCAAGATTTATCAGGAATTTGGCAATCCCCTGGCCGGTTGCTTACCCCTGCTTTTGCAATTGCCCATCCTGTTTGCCCTGTTTGCCACCCTGCGGGGTTCGCCTTTTGCCGATGTGTCCTATCCGGTGGAATTGGAAATTGTACCCCGCGACCAAATCGTCCAGTCTCAACCCCTTAACTCCCCATCCCACAACATCTATGTCCAGCCGGGTTTACACTATCCCATCCGGGTGGTGAGCACGGCAGGGAATAAATTGCCTGTGGGGGAAGAGACCGTTCTTGATTTCCGCACCCCCGATGGCCGTAGCCTAACCAGCATTATCCAGGAGGTGAACCACCCCGAACTCATGCCCCGCTGGACGGTGAAAAACGGTGCTGATTTGGTGGAACTGGTCACGGAAAACGGCCAAGCTCGACTCAAAGCTCTCCAACCAGGCAAAGTTTCTCTTGTTGGCGTCGTGCCGGGCTTAGCAGCTAATGAAGGCTTTTTGTTCATCTCTGCTCTCGGTCAAGTCGGGGCTGTTGATAGCAAGGGTGTAATTCACTGGGATACGTTGATTTTGGTGGCCATCTTTGCTGCCAGTACCTACGTCAGTCAGCTGATTACTAGCCAGGGTGATGTCATCAAAAATCCCCAGCAGGATCAGGTGAACAAATCCCTGCCCTTGATACTGGCGGTGATGTTTCTCTTTTTCCCCCTACCTGCCGGGGTACTGATGTACATGGTCGTGGCCAACCTCTTCCAAACGCTGCAAACCTTTATCCTCTCCCGGGAGCCGTTGCCGGAAAATTTGCAGAAAATTGTGGAGGAGCAGAAGAAAATGCTGGCCGCCCAAACGGAAACCCTACCCTTTGAACGGCAGCGGCCTAAGAAGAAGCCGAGCTAAGGGAACGGTACAGATCAACATACTGCTGCACCACCACCGGCAAGCTAAAGCACCGCTCCACCTTCTGTCGGGCGGCTTCTCGCAACGCTACCCCCTGGTGCACCACCCAAGCCATCCCTTGCGCCAAATCCCGGGGGTCAAAGGGCTGAGCCAGATAGCCGTTTACCCGGTGGTCCACGATGTCCTGCACCCCCGTTCCGGCAAACCCCACCACCGGCGTCCCACAGGCCATGGCCTCCGTAGCGACCTGCCCAAAGGCCTCCTGTCGTGACGGCACCACCAGCACATCGGCAGCGCTGTAGGCCAACACTAGAGCCACCTCATCCGTTAATTTGCCCAAACACCGGACCGGTAACCCCTCCAGACCCGGCGCCTCCTGCTGCCCAAACACCAACCAAAGAGCGTCCACCTGCGACCGGAGCACCTGCGCTGCTGCACACAACACATCCCAGCCCTTGTGGGGTTCCTTGAGCAAACCCAAGCCACCGGTCAGGACAATGGGCGCATCGGGTGGTAGGCGGAGCACCTGGCGCGCGATGGGCGGGGGAATCGGGTAATACCGGTCCGTATCCAGACCGTTGGGGATCACCTCGACCGGACAATGCCCCAGCAAGGAACTGCGTTTCACGGCATCGGCCAGCCAGGCACTGGGGGTAACTATCACCGGTTGAAAATTCCGCCAGGCCCGTTTTTTGCGCCGCCAGAGCCAGTGGGATACATCCTGTTTTTGCGTACTTTTTAATTGGGGGCAACAGCCGCATTGAGCCGTGAAGGAATCGCAACCTTGACTGCAATGGCATCCCCCAGTGATAGCCCACATATCGTGGAGCGTCCACACCAGCGGTTTGGTGGTTAGGTGGGGGAGGGCTTCAGGGGTGAGAAAACGGCTGACCCAGTGGAGATGCAAAAGGTCAAAATCATGTTTGTGGATGTGTCGCGTTACCCCATTGGGCGTCCAATGCACGGAAAAAGCGCGGGCGTGTTCGGGATAAAAGCGCAAGGGCCATTGGTCGGCAATGGAGCGCAACCGGCGCAGCCAACGGGGTTCGGGGTATTCGACAACCATCGGGTCCTGGCTGTGTTTCTGGAGCACCAACTGTTGGGAATCAATCCCTGCCTGGCGCAACCCCTGATGCAGACGATAGGCCGCCCGCGCCGCACCGCCAAACGTGTCGTAGGTACTCAAATGCAAAACTCTCATCAATCCTGGGGCAAGCGATACTGGCTGACAATTTTTTTAGCGAACTCCGGCACATGGCGCACCAATTTTTGGGGGTAGTGCCGGCGGACATAGAGATAGTTGCGGGTGAAATGGGAGTCAATGGAAAAACGGGCATACTCCAGACCTTTGGGGCCTAATTTTTCGATCACCACCCCCATCAATCGGGCCGCCCACATAGGCAACGTTACTCCCTGGTCATAGGCCGCGATACTTTGTTGCACCGCTTCCTGGCGTCGTCCTTGACTGGTCACCGGCTGTAGTTCCAGTTCATCCTTGACCAAATCCAACATCTCCTGACCCCGAGCGTTGCGCACCACCAGCCATTGCCAGCCAAAAGGTGCCCCCATATAGCCCACCACCAAATCCGCCAATCCGTTGACATAATCAAAACAACTCAAACAGGACGGCGCAAAGATATCCTTCAGCTCCCGCGTTTTCAACCCAAAAAACGGTACTTTTTCCACCGAGCCATCTGCATGTTGGAAATGCACATGGTAGTCCTGCATAAATTCGTAGTGGACCACGGTGTGGGGTGAGCGGCTGGTGGTTTCCAGAAACTTTTGCAAACCGGCCCGGGTGACATTATCCACACAGGGCGTTCCCAGAACATACAGCTTTTTCAAACCCAACTGTTTTTCTACTGCCCGCAGGGCCTGAATTTGACACCCCACGCCAATGACCAGCAATCGGCGGATGCCCGACCGTTCGATGGCATCCAAGAGATTCAGGTTCGGCGACAGGGTGGGCTTATTCACCCGGGCGGCCAACACCTCTGCGGGGGTGCGGGCTAGGACAGGTTTGGGCTGGAAACGGTCCTCCGGTGTATTTTGCACACAAACGACAGCTTCCACCCAATTTTGCTGCAACATCCGCATGCCAATGGTAGTGACAATCCCCGTCCACTGGGCGCCGGCAATCGGTTGCTTTTTGCGGGCCGCCACCATCAGGCGATAGACCCCAAAATAGCACTCATCCATATCGTCCACATGGCGGCAGCGGCCGTGGGTTTGGGTTTCTAAGCGGTCAAACTGCTGTTGCAAAAAGGCGCAGGCGGACTTGACGTAATGGATGTAGGACGTATCGCACAGGCCGCACTCACTGCAGAGTTCCTTGGCCGGGCGGGGACGACCCGGAGGCAGGGGGCGAGCCTTGTGATGGGGAGCCATAGCGCCAGGGAACCGATTGCACAGATACACCTTCTTTACTGTAAACCCTGTCAGCAGCCTGCGCCACCTGTAAACTGCCCTCTGATATAATCAAGCTGTTAACTTAAGATTTCGCTGACCTCACACCAGTTATCACGCATTGAAGGAGGCATCTAACATCATGGGCAAGCTCAATTTCTGGGCTGTTGTTGGGGTCAGTTTTTTCCTCTATGGCGCTCATGCTTATCCCTCTTGGGCGGGGGGATTTACCCAACCGGAAGGGGGTGCTTTTGTGAGCACGACATTTCGCACCCTGGACAGTGGCAGCTTTGAAAAATTAGAAATAGAGGCCTACGCTGAATACGGCCTCAAGGACAACATTACCCTCCTTTTCAAAGTCCCTTATCAATGGATTCGCGATGAGCAGTTCAACCCTGCTCGCACCAATAGTGGGTTTTTCGATGCCGAAGTCGGGGTACGTTGGCGGTTCACTCAAGACCCTCGCTGGGCCGCAGCATTGCAGGTGACGCCCATTATTCCCTTGGGGTATGATCCCAATGCCCCCTTGCCCTTATCCCGGGGGGGAGTGGGCCTGGATGTGCGGGTGCCGGTAAGTCGTACATTTCCGGTTGGCAAGCGGTTTGGTTATTGGACCCTGGAGGTGGCTTATCGCCCCTACTTCAGTAAACGTTCGGATGAGTTTCGCACCTTTGCTGAAGTGGCTATTCCGGTCACCGATCGTCTGGATGTCGCCACCCAGATTGACAGTATTATCGGCACCCAAGACCGGGAGGCAGATTTTACTAAAGTGGTTGGGCAATTGCGCATCAAAGCCAACGACACCATCCGCATTGTACCGGCAGCCTATAAGCAAATTGACGGCCCGGGCTATGGCTTTGAACTCGGTCTATGGTTCACCTTTGGCGGCGCCATTGCTACCGGTAAATGAATCCCCTCTCCCGACGAATTGTTTTATCAGGGGCAGTCGCTTACTCTCTGGCAAATAGTTTTTCATCTTGCTTGTCCCAAGCCGTGGAGCAAATGCCCCGCCTTTATGGCGTCAATGCCTACTACCTATTGGTTGAAAGCTACCGCCAGGCGAGGGAGCAACCAGGACGGGCTTTGAAGGATGTGGTCATGGACTACCTGACCCAAAGTTTGCGCCTGGATATGCTTCGTCGCAACAGTCGTATCAATGCCCTGCGGTTTTGGGCCTTCAATGATTACCCTATTTCTGCACCGGAGGTGCCACCGGGGGTTTTTGATGGCGCCCTGTGGCAAGCTCCTAATCAACCGGTGGAATTCGTCTTTCGCCTTCTCGATACATTAGTTGCCTGCCTAAGCGAACTGGGTTTTTGGCTGGTTGCCGTCCTGGGCAATTACTGGTTGTCCTATGGTGGGATTTTGCGCTATTTAGAATGGGCCGAAGCTGTTCCACCCGGTACGTGGCTCAATGCCTTTTTAACCCTAAAAGACCAGGATAAATATCTCCAATACGGCCCAGAGTTTTATCTCAACAAAAAAGTAGAGCAAATTTTCCAGAGTCACACCGGAGAAGTCCTAGGGATTCTTGGAAAATATCCCAGTATCATTGCTATTGATATCCTTAATGAACCCAGGGGCAAAGGGATATACGCCCAGGAAAACCGTCCGGTCAAACCTAATGTTTTCATGCAACAAATTGTGGCAGACTGGTTGCAGAGGCAGGCCGTTTTTATCCAGGGTCAAATCCCCCGTCGTATATGGGTAAGTTCTGGGGAAGAAGGATGGTTGAATCAACCGCCCCGGTTATCCCTCAACTACCTGCGCGCCGAACCCCAATTTTATGAGGGCATTGACCTGGCGCTCAATATGACCCGTCCGGCTCTGACCCTGGGCAGTATTCACATGTACACCCATCCGGCCGTTGAACTGACCAAAACTACCATCCTTGGGCTACCATTCCTAGACCGGCGCGGTTGGGATTTTCTGCTGCGTTCTGACCGTCCGCCTACGCGTCAAACCTACCGCCAGTTAGGGGATGAATGGTTGCGTTCCCGCGCGCTGGCGATGCACCGCAAACCTTGGTATCTGGGGGAGTTAGGATGGTGTCGTCCCCGCAGCCTCACCAATAGACGCCCCCTATCGAGCCACGCCTTGCAAAGCGAGCGGATAGTTCTCTACCGTCACTGGGCAGAATTGGCCTTTAATTTGGGTGCGCGGGGGGTGTTCCTTTGGTTACTCAACGGCCGACAACACCAGGATGAGTTTTACGGCATGACTCCTGCCCAAATCCAAGCCATCTTTCCCCGCTAATGTCGCTCCTATTGCCGCTGCCATAACTGGTAGAAATCATTGCTGGCAATGTTGATAAATGCCCCCCCCAGGGGAAGATTGTCCAGTTGCAGTTGGTCGGCCGAGGGTTCGAGGTCCGTTCCGCGCCGCAGTAAAACATAGCTCACCACCTCCTCCGGTTGGGTCAAAGCCAAGTTGAATTCGTACTGATGGGGTAGGACAAACAGATGGGGGTTGTGCAGGAGATAAATAAAGCTGAAATTGACGGCATCATCGAGTAAAATTCGCTGGTCTGGTCGTAATCGCTCGAACAAGACCTGGACGATGGTCTGTTGCGCCCTTTGTTTTTGCTGCCAACGCCTAACCCCAGAACCGGCGCTTTCCCTGGGGCCAGCGATCTGCTGCCACACCACCTGTTCCGTCGGCACTAAATCGGCTGAGGCCAACAGGTGCCCGCTACTATAAAGCGTCAGCCCCAAAACCGCTACAATCGGCAGCAACTGAACCGGCTGCCACTGACGCCCTTGCAACAACATCACCGGCAGTAAACTCACCAGGGCGCCACTGCTGGCTAACTGGGGGAGAAAATGGCCCTGCCACAGCATGACCGCCAACAGCAGCGCAGGAAGCGCCAACAGCAGCGCAGACGGTAGCCAACGATGCCGACCTGTCCAGAGCGTCAGAGCCGCCAGTACATAATAAGCGGGCAGCGTTTTTGCCAACCACAGCAGACTTTCGGCCAGGGCCTGCCAACCCGGGGCTGAGGTCAACCACAAGCCCATCTCCGGCCAGCGCAAGCCGTTGCCCGGGGCTTGGAGAAAGTAAAAGGCATCCCCCGCGATTAACCAATTCACGTACAGAAAGCCCAAAACCGCAATGATGGGCATAAAGCTGATGACCAGAACCACCGTGAGCTTCAAGGGGATATAGGATTCTTTGAGGGCAAACCAACTGACAACCATCAGCACCGGCAATAGCCACCAGAACTCATACCGCAGGAGCATCAGGGGGGTCAGCGTCAGTCCCAATAGAACCAGATTCACACTCAAGGGGTAGTGGGGGTCCCGCGGCTGAATCAGTTGCCAGTACAGGAGAACACTCAGACCTAAAAACAGGCTAATGGCCGTCCAGGTCGGACTGGTCAGGACCATGACCACAAAAGCCGGATTGAACAACAGCATCCCCAAAATGACCCGCCGCCACAGAGGCCGACAGGGCAATTGGGCCACCAACCATCCGAGCCAAAAGACTAACCCCGCCACCAACAACACCTGTGTAGTTATAGGGGAGCCAAGCAGCATAGTCAGGTAAATCAGCAAAGGGGGAAAGGCATAACCGATAGCACTCAAGCGGGGGTCTGGCCCTTGTGCCGCAATCAAACCCTTAGCCCCCAGAAAGTGAAATTCCTCACTGAGTAAATTATGTGTATCTAAAAAGATCAAGCCAAACGTCAAGAGCAGGCTGTAGCCCAGAGCCAACGCCAAATGACGATTCCCAGCAGACATGGCACCCCCTCACCCCCCAAGCGCCATTTTACCCCGGAACGCCCTGGGCGGGTTCGAGGTCAAACCAGAAGGTACTACCAATGCCCACTTCACTAATCAGATGAATGTCCGTGTGGTGCTTTTGCAGAATGCTTTTGACAATGGACAACCCCAGACCCGTGCCCTCCAGGGTGTGCACCCGATTTTCCACCCGGAAAAACCGGCCAAAAATGGCTTTTTGGTGTTCTGGCGCAATGCCAATTCCCGTATCACTGACCTCCACCCGCACCCGTCCTTCCCAGGGAAACGCCCAAATGATCACATAGCCCCCTGCCGGTGTAAACTTCAGAGCGTTACCCACCAAATTGGCAAACACCTGGAGCAATAGGTCATAGTGGCCAATCACATCCGGTAAATCCGGGTCCACCACCGCTGTCAAATGAATGCCCTTGTCCTTAGCCGTCAGACGATGGGCACGCAGCGTTTGCTCAATCACCGCGCTTAGGGAAGTGGGACTCAAAGGATAGGGTTTGCCCGATTCTAAACGGGAGATGTCCAGGACGTCATTCACCAAACGGGTTAGCCGGTCCGTCTCCCGATTGACCGTTTCCAGAAAATCTTGTTTTTGCTCCTCCGTTAGACTATGGCCGTACTCATACAGCGTCTCGATAAAAGATTTGATGTTGAATAGGGGCGTGCGCAACTCGTGGGAGACATTGCTGATGAAATGGCTTTTGGCCTCATTGAGTTCCATTTCCCGGGTGACGTCCTGAATCGTAATGGCAATGCCCTGGAGTTGGTTGCGCACCTGGTCAAAAACAGTCGTCAGGAGAACCTTAAGGATGCGTTTGTAAGGGGACTCCAGAGCAATGCAAAACTCCAGGGGTTCAGCCAAGGGTGCTTTTTTTTCAATCAGGTCGGCCAGGGGCTGTGCCAAGGTAGTAGCGACTGGTTCCGGCAAAACATCCATTGCCAGCTGTCCTAGAACCGTCTGACCCGACCAACCAAACAGGCGCTCCGCTGCCGGATTTACCAGCACAATTTTCAAATCCCGGTCCAGCAAAATTGCACCATCGGCGATCGTGGACATCAAGGTATCCAATTTCGCCTTTTGGGCCGTGATTTCTTCAATGTTTTGCTCCTCATAACGGGCCAGGCGTTCCGCCATGTCGTTGAAGCTGTCGATGAGTTCGCCAAGCTCTCCCCCGAAGGGTAAGTCAATCCGCTGACGGAAATTCCCCGAGGCAATATTCTTCACACCGATGAGTAATTCCCGAATCGGGCGGGTGATGGTAATGGCATTGAACACTCCCCCCAGAATCACCAGAATCCAAATGGAAATAAAAACAGCTAAGGTAATATTGCGGGTGAGTAAGGAAGCATTCAAAATCGTCGGGTTGGGATTGATCCCCAGCGCTAAAATGCCAAGGTACTCACCTTCGTGCACCAGGGGCACAAAAATGTCAGCGATGAGACCATCAGGCGTGAGGTGCTGGCGCACAAAGGGTTTGTCGGGGGTAGTCGGTTCCGGTAACTGAATGCGTCGGCGCAGGGTTAACGAATTTTGCACCTCCACCGCTGAAAAGGGAATGCCGAAGTAGATTTCCCCTTCTTGATCGGCATACAAAATGTAGCGAATGCTGGAGGTGCTGTTGTAGAACTTTTCCGAAAGACGCGCCAGTTCATTGCGTTTATCTTGGGCTACCAAGGGTGCGACGTTTGCTGCCAACAGTAACCCCAAATCCCGACCAAAGCGGGTGTCATTCAGCCGGGCATCCTGCTGGATACTATGAACGGCCCAAAAGGTCAACAAACTCATCAGCAACGAAACGACCAGTGTCGCCGCTGCCATGAGCCGCGTTTGCAGCGTGAAATCGGACCACCACCGAACAATCAGGTTGATGAATCGCTGGAACAACGGCGTTGTCAGTACAGGTCAACTCTATATATTACGTTACGCCATCGCTCCCTTGGGCTGGCGAGACGGGGTTCCCCCTTCGGAGCTAACTGGCATAATAGGATTAGGGTTGGACTGGACGGATGCTCTCGCCCCAGAGAATTACCCAACTGATTCAGGCCCATCTGCCGGACGCCCGGGTGGACCTGCAGGACCTGACAGGAGGCGGTGACCATTGGCAGGCGGTGATTGTCTCTGAGGCCTTTGTGGGCAAAAATCGGGTCCAGCGGCACCAACTCATCTATCAAGCGCTGCAAAGTGTCCTGGCGACCAACGAACTCCACGCCCTGACCATGAAAACCCTCACACCGGCGGAGTGGGATGCCCTGACGCAGCACTCCCGATAGGATTGGGCAATTCCTAGGTGATAACCCTGGCTTACTTAAACCAATTTCATAAACCCGTAGCAACATAACTGGTACTAAGCCACTCGCCCATGATAGTTTTTGAGTAGGGGGGGCGCGTCAGGGGTGAAAAAAATGATCAGCATTAAACGTTTTTTGACGGGCATATGCGTTGTGGGTTTGGTCTTAGGATTCGGCATCCGTGCTCAGGCCAATCCCTTTTTACATAGCATCAGGGAGCAGTTGCAACTGGTGGCAAGAACGTTGGGTTGGGATGGCTATCGTCTATCCCATGAGCCTTTCACTGGTGTCCTGCGGCAAGGGGAAACTGATTGGATTGCTATTCGACTTCGTTCAGGCATCGAGTATGTGATAATTGCTGTCTGCGACCAAGATTGCCGAGACATTGATCTGCGGCTATATGATGAAAATGGGTATCTGATTGACGATGATTTGGCTTTGGATGATGTTCCTGTTGTCACGGCCATCCCTAGGCGGACGGCTACATTCCAGATTGAGGTCATCATGAGTCGCTGTAGGACGCGCGATTGTGTTTATGGAGTGGGGGCCTTTGCCCGCTAATGCCGCATTGACCCAGCCTTTAGCTGCGCTGCTGCGCTGGTGGATACGCCAACAAGTGACGCAGGCGGTTGAAGTGCAAGTGTACCTAGGAGACATGACGTCGCTGTGGCGGTCGGGTCGTCTACCCCTTATCCAGGTGAGTGCCCACAACGTCATTTACCGCCAAGTTCACTTACAGCAGGTGGTACTCCAAGCTCAAAATATCCAATTTCATTGGCCTTTTTTCCGTCAATACAAAGAACCCTTTATCGAACCAATTGCTGTTGCCATCACGGCCACCATCACCGAACAAAACGTGAATCAATCCCTGTCTGTATTGCAGGACTTTTTACAGCCCTATCTCCAGGAATTGACCGGTCAGAGGTCCAGAATTCAGGAACTCCATATCCGCGAGCAATATATAGATTGGTGCTTGGCCAACGGTCACACCTACAGGACCCAAGTAACTTTGGTTTCACCTTGGGAATTGGAACTGCAAACCCTGGCGCCAGAACCGAAAACCACCCGGATTTCCCTGGGTTCCGATGGGCAAATAGATAAGTTGAATATCGAAACGGGAACTATCTATCTATCGGGGCAATTAGTCATCCGACCAGCAGGGGCACCAGCAGGGTCACAAAGTAATAGGCCAGGGGAGCCGTAAAGACATAGCTATCGGCGCGGTCCAAAATCCCCCCATGCCCCGGAATAAACTGCCCGGAATCTTTGACGCCGGCATCCCGCTTCATCATGGATTCCGTCAAATCCCCCAGCAAACTGGTGACCCCCGTCATCCAGCCCAACACCAAACCTAAGCCCACCGGCCAGGCTAATTGCACTGCCCCCATGGCTCCTACTCCCATACTGGCCAGTACCCCAAAAACGGCCCCCTCCACTGTCTTTCTGGGACTGATTTCCGAAAGTTTCGTCTTGCCAAAGGCCCGTCCGAAAAAAAAGGCGCCAATGTCCGCTGCCCAAATACAGCCAAAGGCCAGCAACGTCACCTTTAAGCCCAAGGGCCACTCACCGCCGTCCGGCCAAAAGCCCAACAAAGGCAAGTTGCTGTAGGCGCTTTGCTCCACCCCCCGTAACCGCACCCAAAAACTGGGCAGATATCCTCCGTAAAACAACCCCAAAATTGATGTGGCAATGTCGGCAATGGTGGCCAACTTCGGCTGAAAGAGCAAATAAAAACAAATCCAGCTCCCACCAATCGGTAATACGGCGTCGGCTAAATTGGGAGCGATGGTGGCTGTGATGATTAATAGTTGGCTCACTACCAGGGTAGTTTTCGTCGCTGGGAGGATGCCTTTCCGTTGCGCCAAGGCAAAGTACTCCCGCTGTCCCCAAAACACCAAAGCTGCTACTCCCGCACTAAAATACCAGCCCCCCAAAATCACCCACACTAGCGCCAGCAGCAAGGCCACGGCACCGCTGATAATTCGCACTCCTGGAATGGATGCCCAGCGAGACCAGTCCTTCAACCTAGCTCACCTTGAATTGGGCCACATTTTTCTGTAATTCCGCCGCCACCCCCACCAAATGGGTAAAGGAATCCGCCACCGCTACCGACTGCTGGGACGTATGATTGGCAATCTGGGCCACGTCCTCCATCGTACGACTGACCACCGCGGAGGTTTCCGACTGGGCCTGGGCCGCCTGGGCGATTTCCGCCACCAAACTGCTGATTTGGGCTGTAACTTCGGCAATGCGACTCAGTTTCTGGCGCGCCTCAGCCACCAGTTGCGTCCCCACTACCACCTGCTCCGTCCCCGCCTCCATCGCCGCCACCACCTCATTGGTTTCCGCCTGGATTTCCTCCACCAGTTGCTCGATTTCCCCAGTAGCGTTAGCGGATTGCTGGGCCAGGGAGCGTACCTCCTCCGCCACCACCGCAAACCCGCGTCCCTCTTCCCCCGCCCGCGCCGCCTCAATGGCCGCATTCAACGCCAGCAGGTTGGTCTGGGCGGCAAAGTTACTGATGAGACTCACCACCCGGGAGATTTTTTGAGAAGCCTCGCCCAGGCGCTTGACCTTCTTAGCCGTGGCCGCCACCGTCTCGCGAATCGCTGAAATCCCCGCTACAGTACGGTTCATGGCCTCGTCCCCCTCCCGGACCGTTTCGTTGGCCCGCTGCACCTGCAACTCGGCGCTGTGGGCATTAGCCGCCACCTGCTGAATCGACCGCACCATCTGCTGGATTTGGGCTAGAGCAGCTTGGATGGCCTCCGCCTGCCGGGCCGCCTCCGACGACAGGGCATGCACAGAAGGCGCACTGTGTTGGGCTGTGTCAGTCACTGCCTGGGCCGCCACCTGCACCTGTTGCACCAGTTGCTGCAGGCTTTCGATGATGGCGTTGAAAAAGTCGGCGACCGTCCCCATTTCCCCCGACGTCACCCGCGCTCGCACCGTCAAATCCCCCTGGAAGGCACCCTCAATATCCGCCAGGAATTGCGCCAATTGCCCCTGGAGAGCTTCCCGCTGCTGCCGCTGCTCCTGGGAGACCGCCTCCGCCTGTTGCCGCGCCTGCTCCACCTGCTCCAGCAAAATGGCCTGGTCCAGGGCATAGCCCACCTGCAGCGCCACCTGCCGCAGCAAATCAACCTCTAACGCCGTCCACTGACGCGGACCGCTGCACTGATGGGCAATCAGCAACCCCAGCAACTTCCCCTCCGCCAGGATCGGGGCCACCAAGTTCGCCTTCACCGCAAAGGGTTCTAACTGTTGCAGGTGACAGGGCGTCAACCCGGCTTGGTAAATGTCCGGCGTCGCCTGCACCCGTCCCTGACGGTACTTCTCCACATAGCCCTCGGCAAAGCAGGGGTCGTCAATCTGCGCTCCTAAGGCTTTGGGCCAACCACCCGTTACGGCCTCCGCCACCACCGTCCCTTGCCAGTTCTCGTCAAACAGATACACAATGCACCGGTCGCACTGTAGGGCTTGGCGCACCTCCTGCACCGCCGTGTTGTAGATGGCCGAGCGCTGTAGACTCTGGCGAATTTTCGACGTGATGGCATTGATGCGTTGGGCCTGGGCCGCCGCCAATTCCTGCTGCCGTCGCAGGGTCGCCTGTTCCTCCAGGGCCACCGCCTGGTCCAGGGCATAGCCCACCTGCAGCGCCACCTGCCGCATCAGGTCAATCTCCAACGCCGTCCACTGGCGGGGACTGTCGCACTGGTGGGCAATCAACAACCCAAACAGCTTATTCCCCAGCAAAATCGGCGCGACTAAGTTGGCCTTGACCCCAAACGGCTCCAGTTGCTGCAAATGACAAGGTGTCAAGCCGGCTTGGTCAATATCTGGTGTAGCTTGCACCCGCCCCTGCTGGTACTTCTCCACATAGCCCTGGGCAAAGCAAGGATCGTGAATCTGCGCCCCCAAAGCCGGCGGATACCCAGGCGTCACCGCCTCCGCCACCACCGTCCCCTGCCAGTTCTCGTCGAACAAATACACAATACACCGGTCGCACCGCAGGGCCTGGCGCACCTCCTGCACCGTCGTCTCGTAAATCCGTTGCCGCTCCAGGGACTCCCGAATCCTAGACGTAATGCGGTTGAGCAACTGCTCCTGCTCCGCCTTGGCCCTTTGCTGCGCCAGGAGATTGGCCTGGTCCAGGGCAAACCCCACTTGCAGCGCCACCTGCCGCATCAGCTCAATTTCCCCCTCTTGCCACTGGCGCGGACCACTGCACTGGTGGGCAATCAGCAAGCCAAAAAGTTTATTCCCCAGCAAAATCGGCGCCACCAGATTGGCCTTCACGGCAAAGGGTTCCAACTGCTGGAGATGACACGCCGTCAATCCTGCCCGATAAATATCCGGTGTAGCTTGCACCCGCCCCTGCTGGTACTTCTCCACATACCCTTCGGCAAAACAGGGGTCATAAATCTGCGCCCCCAACGCCCGCGGCCATCCCGGCGCCACCGACTCCGCCACAATCCGTCCCTGCCATTGCTCATCAAACAAATACACCACGCAGCGGTCGCTTTCCAGGGCCTCCCGCATTTGCTGCACCGTCGTCTGGAAAATCGCCTGCTGGTCCAAAGTCTGGCGAATGCGCAGGGTGATGTCATTGAGCAACTGAGCCAGGTTGGCCTTGGTCTCCTGTTCCCGCCGCAACTGCTCCTGCCGCTCCAGGGCAATGGCCTGGTCCAGGGCAAACCCCATCTGCAGCGCCACCTGACGGATCAGTTCAATTTCGTGGGGCTGCCACTGGCGGGGACCCCTGCACTGGTGGGCAATCAACAACCCCAGCAACTTCCCCTCCGCCAAAATCGGCGCCACCAAGTTGGCCTTGACCTGGAACGGCTCCAACTGCTGCAAATGGCACGCCGTCAACCCCGCCTGATAGATATCCGGCGTCGCCTGCACCCGTCCCTGACGGTACTTCTCCACATACCCTTCGGCAAAGCAGGGGTCATGAATTTGCGCCCCCAGCGCCCGGGGAAACCCATTGGCCACCGATTCGGCCACCACCGTCCCCTGCCACTGCTCATCGAACAAATAGACAATGCAGCGGTCCGCCTGCAGGGCCTGGCGCAACTCCCGCACGGTGGTGTCGTAAATGCGTTGACGGTCCAGGGACTCCCGCATCTTGACAATCAGGTGATTGAGCAGGGCCGCCTGGGTCATCTGCACCTGTTGCGCCTGCCACAACCGCGCCTGCTCCAGGGCCACCCCCAGTTGCAAAGCCACCTGGGCCAAAAACTCCTTTTCCCCTTGGGTCCAAGCCCGGGGTTCGCCGCACTGGTGGGCAATCAGCAACCCCAACAACTTCCCCTCCACCAGGATCGGCGTCACCAGATTGGCCTTGACCTGGAACTGCTCCAGGATGCGCACATGACAGTCTTGGAGACCCGCCTGGTGGATATCCGCCACCGCCTGCACCCGTCCTGCCTGGTACTGGGCCAGATACCCCCCCCGAAAACAAGGGTCATCAATTTTTTCCTGCAGCGCCGACCGCCAGCCCGACCCGACGGATTCCGCCACCACCGTCCCCACCCCCTCGGCATCCAACTCATAGACCACCACCCGGCCGCAACGCAACACCCGCCGGGCCTCTTGTACCACCTGGTCCATGATCGCCTGGGGGTCATGGGTCTGGCGCAATCGCTGGATCAAATCCCGCAGCGCCTGGGCCTGCTCCTGCTCCGCCTGTTGTTGCTCCGCCATCTGTTGCAGGTGGGCCGCCAGGGCGTTAAGTTCCTGGGCCATCCCCACCCAGCCATCGCCACCGGTTAGCGCCACCCGCGCCTGCCAATCCCCCCGCCGCAACCGCTGCACCATCTGCACCAACAACCAGGCCGGTTGAGTCAAGCCCTGCCCCAAGAGCGCCGCCGCCGCCAAGCCCAACACCAGGCCCACCACCGCTGCCGCCCCACCTGCCCACATCTGCCGTTGTTCCCCAGGCGCAGGGCTGGCCGAATTCACCGCCTGGTAGGTCACCGCACCCCCCACAGCCCCCGCCAACCCAGCCAACACCGCCAGCGTGACCACTTGCCGCGCCAAAGCTCGAGTAAGATTCCCTGCCGGTGCAGGCTCCACCACCGGGGCTGCCCCAGCCTGGGTTGGCGCTGCAGGAGGCATCTCGACAAGCGTGGGGCGGGGGGACGTCTGAGTCATCGCTGTTCCTTGGCCGGTCACCTTTTCCATCTTGCCCCGCTGTTGGCTCCACCGCCCAACCCTTGTAACGTTTTGTTGCGACACGGGAACTAACTCAAAGGCGCCATGACCACCTCGTGGCTATCAATCAGCGCCTGCAGCTCCTCCGCGTCCACCGTTTCCTTTTCCACCAGTAGTTGCGCCAGCTTGTCCAGGAGCGCCCGGTTGTGAGTGAGCACATACTTGGCCTTTTGATAAGCCCGCTCCACCAACGCCCGTACCTCCTCGTCAATCAGGGCCGCCGTTTCCTCCGAGAAATCCCGCTCCAGGGCAATTTCCCGCCCCAGGAACATGCCACCTTGACTGCGCCCCAAAGACACCTGCCCCACCCGCTCGCTCATGCCGTAGCGCATCACCATCTGCCGCGCCACCCGCGCCACCTGTTGCAGGTCATTGGCCGCTCCGGTGGTCACCTCCTCTTCCCCAAAGACAATCTCTTCCGCCACCCGGCCCCCCAAAGCCACCGCCATCTGGTTTTCCAGGTAACTGCGGCTATACAGCCCCGAGTCCATCCGGTCCTCGTTGGGGGTAAACCAGGTCAGCCCACCGGCCCGCCCCCGGGGGATAATACTGATCTTCTGCACCGGGTCGTAATCCGGCGTCAAAGCCCCCACCAGAGCATGACCAGCTTCGTGGTAGGCCACCAGGGTTTTGCGCTTCTCGCTCATCACCCGGTCCTTTTTCTCCGGCCCTGCCAGGATACGGTCAATCGCGTCGTTGATTTCATCCATGGAAATTTCCGTCAGGGAGCGCCGGGCCGCCAGGATAGCCGCCTCGTTGAGCAAGTTGGCCAAATCCGCCCCCGTAAACCCCGGCGTGCGACGCGCAATCTTTTCCAAATCCACATCCGGTGCCAGCACCTTCCCCCGGGCGTGCACCTTGAGAATCTCCAGCCGTCCCTTGTAGTCCGGGCGGTCCACCACCACCTGCCGGTCAAACCGTCCAGGCCGCAACAGGGCCGCATCCAGCACATCGGGCCGGTTGGTCGCCGCAATCACAATAATGCCACTGTTGCCCTCAAACCCATCCATTTCCGTGAGCAACTGGTTCAGGGTCTGCTCCCGCTCGTCGTTGCCACCCCCCAAACCAGCCCCCCGTTGGCGACCCACCGCATCAATCTCATCAATGAACACAATGCAGGGGGCATGTTGCTTGGCCTGTTCAAACAAATCCCGCACCCGAGACGCCCCCACCCCCACAAACATCTCCACGAATTCCGAACCCGAGATACTAAAGAAGGGCACCCCCGCTTCCCCGGCCACTGCCCGCGCCAGCAACGTTTTCCCGGTCCCCGGCGGTCCCACCAGCAGCACCCCCTTGGGAATCTTGGCCCCTACCGCCGTAAAACGCTCCGCATTCTTGAGAAAATCCACCACCTCCGCCAATTCCAGCTTCGCCTGGTCAATCCCCGCTACGTCGGCAAAAGTCACCTGGGTTTGGGGTTCCATGTGCACCCGGGCCCGGGACTTGCCAAAATTCATCGCCTGGGAGCCGGGACCCGCCTGCGCCCGCCGCAGCAGGAAAAACAACCCCAGCAGCAACAGCACTGGCAAAAACAGGCTGCTCAACGCCCGGAACCAGAACCCTTCTTCCCGCCGGGGCACTACAGAAATATCCACATTCTTCTCCGTGAGGATGTTGATCAAATCCGGGTCATTGGGCAAATTCACCATCACCCGGGTGCCGTCCTGGCGCACCACCTCCGCCTGAGTTCGGTCCGACGTGATGCTCACCTTGGCCACCTGCCCCGCCTGCACCGCATCAATAAATTGGCTATAGCGCCACACCTCCACCTGCGGGCGCCGGTCTAAAAAGGCCGTCCCAAGAGCCACCACCACAATCGCCAGCAACACGTACAGCCCAACGTTGCGCCACCGCTTGTTCACCGAACCCACTCCTTAGCCCAACTGTCTTTGTTTTGATGTTAACGCAAGCCAGAGTAATGTGAACAATTGTTACGATTCTCAGAGAGAAAGGGGGGTGTTTGACTGGGTGCTGGGGGTCTGGGGCGTAGGTTGCCCATTGGCAGACCGCTGGTGGCCATTAAGCAGCAGCGATTCCCACAGTACCCTTGGCCGGAGGTATCCCTGCACTAGACGCCACAGCCGCCCCACCTCCTCCAGGTGCAACCGGTCATCTTCCGTCAGGGCCAAAACCAGCTGGGTTCGCAAAAATCGCCCCTCTTCCGACAACAAGTAACGCAGCGCCGGTCCCAACAGGGGTTGCAGGTTGAGGTCCCCCGCTTCTTGGGCCACCGCGAGTAAACTTTCCAGCCGCTGCCATTGGAACCGATTGTCCTTGAATAAGACCTCCATCAGCCGCCGCCGGAAGGCCGGAGTTTCCCCGGTGAGCAAACGCTGGGCCACATAGGGATAGGCCGCATCCACAATGCGAAAATTCGGGTCCAAGGTCATGGCTATCCCCTCTTGGGTCACCAGGGAGCGAATGATCAAGGCAAAATGGGCCGGCACCCGAAAGGGGTAGCGATACATTAAATCGGAAAACTCATCCGTGGCCTGCTTGAAGCGAAAATCCCGCAGTTGGGTCCCTACCGCATGCTGCCACAGGTTTTCCAGGGCCGGCACGATGGGGGTGATGTCCGTATCCGGTGGCAAAAATCCTAGCCTTACAAAATCCTTGGCCAATTCCACGTAATCCCGGTTGACCAGATGCACCAGGGCATCGGCAATTTGTTCCTTCGCCTCCTGGGTCAACTGGTCCATCATACCAAAGTCAATGTAGGCCAATTTGCCGTCGGTGGTGAGAAATAAATTGCCCGGGTGGGGGTCAGCGTGGAAAAAGCCGAACTCCAACAACTGCCGTAGTCCCGCCCGCACCCCAATTTGCACGAACTGGTGCATTTCGATCCCAACTTTTTTCACCACCTCCGCATCGGTGAGTTTATAACCGTGAATCCACTCCAGGGTCAACACCCGGTGGTTACTATAGGCCCAGTAAATTTTCGGGACTTTAATCGTCGGGTCATCCCGAAAATTGTCGGCAAATTTTTCCGCATTACAGGCCTCGTGCAGGTAATCAATTTCCTCAAACAACTTACGGCCAAATTCATCCACAATGGAGCGCAAATCGTCCTTCATGTGAATGGGTAACCAGGGCTGCAACCAGTGGGCCAGCTCCCGCAGGATATACAGGTCCAGGGTGAGAATGGGGATCAGGCCCGGTCGCTGCACCTTGACCGCTACCTCTTCCCCCGTGCGCAGGCGCCCCCGATAGACCTGCCCCAAACTGGCCGCCGCCACCGGTTCCGGCGATAACTCTTCGTAGATTTCCGACACGGGCCGTCCCAGTTCGCTCTCGATAATTTGGTAGGCGACGGCGTTGGGAAAGGATGGCAACTGGTCCTGCAGTAACGTTAGTTCCTCCAGATAATCCCGCCGCACCAGGTCAGGCCGGGTGGACAGGGCTTGCCCCACTTTGATGAAGGTTGGCCCCAAGTGGGTAATCAATTGCCGCAGTTGCGCCGCCCGCTGGGGCCGATTTTGGACTTCTCGCCCCGTGAGACGGTCCCACCCCAGCGCCGCCAGAAACTGGGCCATGGCCCACCCCACCTGGATCAACCGCCCCCAGACCCGCCAGAAGCGCCACCGGTAGTAAGCTGCAATCACCTTGGGGTCATACCGTCGCAGGTGATCAATCCCGCCCCGCTTGCTCATGGGTCACCGCACCGCCCGCCTCTCTTAATCTAGTTAAGAATTGTTTTGGCTCCCATTAAGAAATTCTATTGTTTCTGGGGCTGTCCCCGGCGTTGCAGGCGATGCAGCCACCAGCCGGAGAGCACCGCCAGGCTCCAGCAGGTCCAGCCGGTTATCGGTTGCCAGAGCAAGACCCCCCCCATCCCCAGGAGCGTCCCCAGGAGCAGACCCACCCCGGCGAGGGTGCGTTGCACATCCCAGCCCAAGTCCTGTAAAGGGGGCAATCCCGTTGCTTCCCGTTGTCGCCGCCATCCCGGTCCCCCAGGGCGAATCCGGCGGTAGAAGGCATTTAAGGTCTCTTCCCTTTCCGGGGGCGTGCAGTACATCACCACCGACCAGGCCAGGGCCGTTAACCCCGTGGTGACCAGCAATCGCCAGCCAAAATCTTCGATGCGGATAAGGGGCGCCACCGTTGTTCCCAGGCCAATCCCTAAGCCCGCCACCAGGGCCGTCCATTCCGCCGCCGCGTTGATGCGCCACCAAAACCAGCGCAGGATGAGCACCAAACCCGGCCCCGTACCCATGGCAATCACCAGGCGAAACACCGTCGTCACCTCCTGGGCATAAAATGCCGCCAACCCCGCCAACGCCGTCACCAGCACCGACGAGAGCTGCCCGACCGCCACCAATTCCGCCTGGCTGGCCTGGGGGCGAAGAAAGCGCTGGTACAAATCCCAGGTCAGGTAGGACGCCCCCCAGTTAATCAGGGTGGACATGGTGCTCATAAACGCCGCCAGCAGGGAGGCCACCACCAGTCCCAACAGCACCGGCGGCAGGAAATCCCGCATCAGGCGGGGGTAACCCAACTCCGGGTCCGGCAAATCCGGGTAGAGCATGCGAGCCACCAGGGCCACGATCACCCAGGGCCAGGTGCGCACCACATAATGCAGCAAGTTAAACCACCAGGCGGCCCGTTCGGCTTCCTGTTCATTGCGGGTGGCGGCCAGGCGTTGGATGAATTCTCCCCCACCGTCGCTGCGTCGGAAAGCCCACCACTGCACAAAGACATAGGCCAACAAGGTGCTGGCGGACAGTCCGGCCTGTTCCCCCCAGGGCCAGAGCTGCAACATGGCCGTGCCCTGGAAATGGGTCACTACTTGGGCCATGCCCCCTACCCGTTGCAGCGCCGCCACCGCCACCACCACCGCTCCCGCCAGGGCCAAGACAAACTGCAGCAAATCCGTCACCACCACCCCCCACAGACCCGCCACCCCGGCGTACACCAGCACCAGGAGGCTGAGGGCTATCACGCTCCACAGCTTGCCCTGGGGTCCCGGGTCTATCCCCAAGCTGGTCCAGATATCCAGCCCATCCATAACCTTGACAGCCGCCAGGATCCCGTAGCCCATGCCGATACAGTTCAGAGGCACCGCAAACAAAAACGCCTTAGTAGCCCGTAAAAGCGCTGCCCCCCTACCCCCATAGCGCAGTTCCGTCAATTCCGCATCGGTGATGATTGCCGCCCGCCGCCACAGCCGCGCAAACAGGTAAATCAGCACCACGTGGGTCAAGGCGAAACTCCACCATTCCCAGTTGCCTGCCACGCCCCGTTTGGCCACCAAACCGCATACGTACAGGGGGGTATCGATGGAAAAGGTCGTGGCCGCCATGCTGGTACCGGCTAGCCACCAGGGCAGTGCCCGCCCCGACACAAAAAACTCCTCCAGGTTGCGGCTGCCCCGGCGCGCCAGGTACAGCCCTACCGCCAGACTGCCCACCAGATAAAGCCCCACAACCACCCAATCGGCAACGGTCACCTGCCCTCACCGGCAAAACCATTGATTCACTATACCTTGGCCTGGGATGAAGGCTGGTGACCGGCAGGCCTCACGGGTGGCCGTTTCCCACCGGTGGTTAGGACGGGATTTCAGGGAAAACAACCCCCGACTGCAACCATCCTCATCCCCATACACGAAGACCTGATTTTTGGGAGCCTAGGACTTGGCTGCCTTTTGTTTTTGAAACTGGCCGAACTGCAATTCGTAAACCGTTTCTTCCTGGTCCGTTTCCAGCACCAAGGGTGAACGGGGATAGGCCACACATAACAAGGCAAACCCCTGTTCCACCAGGGCCGGGCTTAAGCCCATGGCATCCGGTTGATCCACGGTGCCGCTGATCAGGCGGGCTGCACAAGTCGTACAAATGCCGGCGCGACAGGAGGACGGTAACTCCACGCCAGCAGCTGCAGCGCTATCCAAAATTGTCCGGTCGGCTGGCGCCTGGATGGTAAACACCTGTCCCCGATGGCGAATCTCAACCGGAAAGACCGCAGTCATCGTCGTTCTTGCTCTCGGTCATTTCACCTAGGCTTCATTATAGGACATGACCCCCACGCTAGGATCAAAAGCAGTGCCGGGTCGGAAGTGGGATGGGGAACAGTCTGGAGATTCACCGCGAGACGCTGGAGTTGCTGGAATGGCCGCGCCTGTGTGAACACCTAGCCACTTTTGCCCAAACCAAAACTGGACAGCGGGCCGCCCGTCATTGGCAACCGGTAACCGACCAGGCCACCGCCCTGCACCTACTGGCGGAAACCCAGGCCCTAGACACTCTGGCGGAACGGGGGGTGCGCCTGGATTTGACCAAGGTGGAGGATGTTCTCCCGACCTTGGAACGGGCTGAGCGGGGGGGGGTGCTCAGTGGCCACGAACTGCTGTCTCTGGCTTACTTGTGTCAAACGGCCCGGCAGGTGCGGCGGCAGATTGCTGGGCAGCGGGACATCCCGGTTTTACAAGATCTAGTGGACCCCTGGCGCACCCATCCTGATCTGGAGCAACAGATTTTCCACTGCATTGACGACGGGGGAGAGGTGACCGACCGGGCCAGTCCCGCCCTAGCCCAAGCCCGCCAGCAATGCCGGTACACGGAAGAACGCATCCGGCAAACCCTGCAACAGCTCATGCACAAACACCCCCAGGCACTCCAGGAACCCCTGATCACCCAGCGCCACGACCGGTATGTATTGCCCATCAAAGCCAGCCACAAGGACGCCATCCCCGGTCTGGTCCACGATACCTCGGCGTCAGGGGCCACCTACTATATCGAACCCCAGAGCTTAGTTCCCTTGAACAACGAGTGGCGCATCCAGCAGCAACGGGTGCAGGAACTAGCCGAGGCCGTGCGGCGGGAATTGAGCCATCAGGTGGCTGCCGTTGCCGATGACCTGCGTCTGTTGGCCGAGGGGTTAACCCGTCTGGATGTGGCCTATGCCCGGTGTCACTACAGTCGCTGGCTAAAGGGCCATCCCCCGGTCTTGGGCGAGGCGGTGCAACTGCGCCAGGTGCGTCATCCCCTGCTAGTGTGGCAGGCCCAGCACGAAGCGGGTCGGCCCGTGGTCCCCATTGATATCCTGATCCCGGCAGAGGTGCGGGTGGTGGTGATCACCGGCCCCAACACCGGTGGCAAAACCGTCACCCTAAAGACCTTGGGACTGGTCGCGCTCATGGCCCAGGCAGGCCTTTATGTCCCGGCGGCGGCTCCGGCGCAACTGCCCTGGTTTGACCAAGTCCTGGCCGACATCGGCGACGAGCAATCCCTCAGCCAGAATCTCTCCACCTTTTCCGGCCACATCACCCGCATCAACCGCATCCTCCAGGCGGCCACCCCCACCTCCCTGGTGCTGTTGGACGAAATTGGCGCCGGCACCGACCCCACCGAGGGTACGGCCTTGGCCCGGGCGATTCTAGAAACCTGCGCCGAGCGGGTTCGTTTGACCTTAGCCACCTCCCACTACGGCGAACTGAAGCTGCTCAAATACCGCGACCCCCGTTTTGAGAACGTTTCCGTGGCCTTTGATGAAGTCACCCTAGCCCCGACGTACCATCTGCTCTGGGGCATTCCCGGCCGGTCCCAGGCCCTCCAGATTGCCCGACGGCTCGGCGTGGACCCCACTATTCTGGAGCGGGCGGCATCCTACCTGCACAGCCACCACCGGGAACTCAACGACCTCCTCCAACAAATCGAGCAACACCGTCAGGAACAGGTGGCGAAAAATCAAGCTGCCGCTGACCTCCTGGCCCAGGCGGAACAGCTCTATCAGCAAATCCGGCAACAGGCCCAGGAACTCCGGCGGCAAAAACAGGCCCTCGCCGAACAGCATACCCAAGCGGTGGAGGCAGCCATTGCCCAAGCCAAGCAGGAAATTGCCCAAGTGATTCAAAGGCTCAAGGGTCGGCGAGTAACCCCCCAGCAAGCCCACCGAGCCAGCGCCACCCTGGGCGAGATTCAAAGACGCCATCAACCCTCCCCTCAAACCATTACCGTCGGCTTTAACCCCCAAATTGGGCAGCCAGTGCGGGTACTGGGGCAAGTGGGGCAAGTGCTCAGCCTACCGGATGCGGACGGCAAGATGACGGTGCGTTTGGGACAACTGCGGGTGACCGTCAACGCCAAGGATGTGACCTCTTTAGACGGACAACCCGTGGCCCTACCCTCACCGCCACCGGTGCAAACGCCGGACAACACCATTGACCTGCGGGGGCTGCGGGTGGAACAAGTCCCCGACCAACTGAACCAGCGGCTCCATGGGGGGCAACGGGCCTGGTGGATTATCCATGGCCAAGGCAGCGGGCGACTCCGGCAAGCGGTCCAGACCTATCTAGCACAGCACCCCCACATCCAACGCTGGGAAACGCCTGACCCCACCACCACCGTCGCCTATTGGCGCCCATGAACCTGCAGCGACGGGTGCAGCGATTTCTCCGGCAATCCCACGCCCTACCCGCCCAAAGCCGCGTGCTAGTGGCCGTCTCCGGTGGGCAAGATTCCCTATGTCTCTTAGATGTGCTGCACCATTTGCGTCCCCGCTGGGGCTGGGTGCTGGGGGTAGCCCACTGCGACCACGGCTGGCGCCCCGATAGCACTGCCAACGCCCAGTACGTCGGGGAATTAGCGCAACGCTACGGCTACCCGTTTCACCTGGTGCAAGCCACCGACTTACCCCAGCAGGAAGCCGCCGCCCGCCAATGGCGCTACCAGGCCCTGGTGCAGATCGCCCAACAACACCAGTACACCTACATCGCCACCGGCCATACCGCCAGCGACCGAGTGGAAACATTTTTGTTTAACCTGTGGCGGGGCAGTGGGCTGAGCGGGTTGGTGGCCCTGGTTCCCATACGGCCATTAACGCCCGGCATTCAGTTGGTCCGGCCCCTGTGGGACATCACGCGGGAAGAAACCGCCGCCTATTGCCAGCACCAGGGGTTAACCATCTGGCCCGATAGCACGAATCAAACCCTCCAGCACCGACGCAACCGCATTCGCCATGAGCTAATCCCTTACCTACGCCGCCATTTCAACCCCCAAATCGAGCGACAGCTGCTGCAAACCCTCGACATCCTCACCGCCGAACAGCAGTTTTGGCAACAGTGGGTCAACCAGGTCTGGCCCCAGCTCTACGACCCCCAGCGGCAAGCCCTAAACCGACGAAAATTGGCACAGTTGCCCTTGGCCGGCCAACGGCATATCTTGCGGGTTTTTCTGCAAAAACAACTGGGTCGCCCCGTGACCTTTTACCACATCGAGCAGGTGCGACACCTGGTAACCGCAGGCCACCGCTCCCAAACCGCTCCCCTCCCCGGAGGCAAACGGGTAATGGTGCAAAGGGACGTTTTCGTGATGACCGATTAACCCTGAAGGACTTGCTGTATCAGCCCCAGTAATTCATCCACAACGGGGGCCTGACCCTGCCCAATCCCCTGATTGACCTGGTGATAGCACGCCCAGAGCTGACGCAGGTGGTCCTGGCAGGGGGGCAATAACTCCTGGTAAGCCTGGATCCGTCCCAGCAATTGTTCCAGTTGCTGCTGGGTTTGCTCCCATTCCTGCTGTTGGTGGGCCAAGGCCTGCTGCCGCTGGCTCTGGGCCTCCCGTTCCTGCTGCATCTGTTCCCGCAATTGATGCAACTGGGCCTGACGGGCCTGAAGCTGCTGCTGACAGACCTGCCGCTCTTGACTCAGGCGTTGCCACTGTTGCTCTGCAGCCTCCAGGATAGGTTCGAGGTCCGACGTTTGGTCCTTAACCGGGGTGTGTCCCAAGCGTTGTTCCAGAATCTGTCGGTAGGCGCGGGCGATCGCTTCCCGCTCCGCCAAGGTTTCCCGCTGCCCCTGGAGAGAGGCCTCTAAAAGTTGGTAACTCTGCTGCTCACTTTCCAGTTCAGTTTCCAGGTCAATGCGCTCGTAGTCATTGGCGTGCTGAATCCTGGCGCGAATTTCATCAATCGCCTCCTGTTGCATCCGTAGCTCCTCTTCCTGCTCCCGCAAATAATCCCGGAGTGTTTGAACCGCCTGTTCCTTCTCTTGCACTTCCTTTTCCAGTTCCGTTAAGTCCATCGCCATCAACGCCCCTCGATCCACCAGGGCGCCGGCACCTACCAAATGTTTGAGTCGTCTACAGGTCTGTTCCTGGTCATGGACCGCCTGGTCAAGCCCCTGCAACCGTTGCCGGAGTTGTTCGCTCTCCGCCTGCCAATGTTCCACTAAACGTTCCCGGGCCAGCAATTCGGCTTCCTGGGAGTACCATTCCGCCCATTGGGGTTGCAGGTGCTGTAGCCGTTCTTGTAAGGCATATACCTGGGCCTGAGCTTGGTCGAGCCAATGGTGTTGCTGCTCGAGGAACTGCTGCTGCTGCACCAAGAGGTCATGCCAACGCTGGAGACTGCCTGCAACCAGTGGCACCTGGCGTAACTGGTCAACGCAACTGATGATCTGCTGGGCCATGTCGTGGGTGAGGATTCCCGCCCGGTTGGCTTCCCACTGCTCCCGTTCCCGCTGGAGTTCCTCCCAGGCCCGCCTCAGAGCTGCTTCCTTCTGCTGGATTTCTACTTGCAGCGCCTCGACCTCCGCCTGGATGGCCTGTAGCTGACGTTGCTGTTCCTCTAAATCCTTCAGCGCCTCCTCCGCTTGCTCCACCTGGGCCATCCGCTCCTCTAGCTCCATCTGCCGCCGGTGGAATTCCTGCGCCTGGAGCATGAGGGATTGCTGCATCTCCTCCGACTCCTGCTCCACCCGCTGCACCCGCTCCTGCAGTTGGTTGATCTGGCGCAGAATGTTCAGAACATGCCGCTTGCCGTCCTCTATTTGTAGTATCTTGTTATTGCTATCGGTCTCGACAATCACCAGAGCGCCGTTGCCGTAGGTATTCTCCAGACGTTTTTCGTCGGCAGAGGCCACAGTCAGGGTGGTGGTGGTCATGGCCCACAGTTCCCCCCGTTGGACTGCCAAAACGTTCAACTCTGTACTGGTCGTCGTCCCTAAAAACCCGGTCTTGGTCCGTCGCTGAATTTCCGCTAGATACCGCACTGTTGCCGCCCTCTGGATGCC
Source organism: Gloeomargarita sp. SRBZ-1_bins_9 (assembly GCA_039794565.1). Lineage (NCBI taxonomy): Bacteria > Bacillati > Cyanobacteriota > Cyanophyceae > Gloeomargaritales > Gloeomargaritaceae > Gloeomargarita > Gloeomargarita sp. SRBZ-1_bins_9. The sequence goes on from JAUQVX010000010.1 coordinate 44,402, forward strand.
TTGCGACCGTAAGCTGGGTTGAGACGTAAAGACAGTATAGCAGGTTTCTAGAGTCAACTTGAGGGCCTAGGAGTTCTGTGTAAAATAGAGGTACATCGATAGGGCCGGGGTCCTTATGGCGACAGTATTGGTGGTGGAAGATCAGCGCACCCAGCGGGAAATGATGGCCGAAACCCTGGCGAGGGATGGCCTACAGGTGATTGCCGCAGCCGATGGCCGGGAAGCCCTGGAAAAGCTGAAGACGATTCGCCCGGACGTGATCGTTCTGGATGTGGTCATGCCCAATATGAATGGCTATGAGCTATTGCGGGAAGTCCGCAAGCGCCCCGAGCTCGCCAAGGTACCGGTGGTGGTGTGCAGCGTCAAGGGGGAACAGTTTGACAAACACTGGGCGCAGCGGTTGGGGTCTAATGCCTATGTCGTCAAGCCCTTTGAACCGCAGGTGTTGGTCGGCACGGTGCGCAGTCTGTTACGGGCCAGTCAACAGCACGGCCAGGGCCTCCATTCGGTGTAAAATCAGGGAAACCAGCCAAAGGAACAGGTAGGGTCATGGGAACGGTTCTAGTGGTTGAAGACAGCGTCCCCCAGCGAGAGATGATCGTAGGTTTGTTGCGGGACAACGGCTTAACTGTCATGGCCGCCAGTAACGGGAGTGAAGCCCTCGAGTGCCTTAAGCAAGCTATCCCCCAGTTGGTGATTACCGATGTGGTGATGCCGGTCATGAATGGCTATGAATTGATCCGCCAGTTGCGTAAGCCCGAATCGGCGACGGCGGAGGTGCCCATTTTGGTCTGTTCGTCGAAGGGGGAACCCTTTGATGAGCAATGGGCCAAGCGGCAGGGGGCAACGGATTATATCGTCAAGCCCTTTGAACCCCAGCAATTGCTCGCCAAAGTCAAAGCCCTGTTACAGGGGTAGGACTTTTCCCCGTCCCTAAACATTTTTCCTCCAGCCAGGCCATCACCACCTGCCCCAACTGGGTGCCGCTGAGCCGGTCAATTTCACGGATGCCCGTAGGGCTGGTGACGTTAATTTCCGTTAAGAAACCGCCAATCACATCAATCCCCACCAAATACAATCCCGCTGCTTGCAAAACCGGTTGCAAACCGGCCGCAATTTCCCGGTCCCTGTCGGTGATCTCGGCCGCCACGGCTTGACCGCCAACTGCCATATTGCCGCGAAAGTCATGACCGGTAGGGATGCGGTTCACGGCGCCGATGGGTTCCCCGTCGAGCAAAATAACCCGTTTATCCCCCTGGCGAATCGCCGGCAAGTACATTTGCACCATCACCGGCAACCGACCCCCCGCCGTACTCAATTCCACCAGCGATGCCAGGTTGCGGTCCGCCGGGTCCAAATACAGGATGCCTTCCCCCGCCTTGCCCCCCAGGGGTTTGAGGACCGCCGGCCCATAACGCGCCAGAAATTTGCGGATCAGGGCCAGTTGACTGGTGACCAGGGTAGGGGGCAGCAGGTGGGCAAAGCGCAGGGCGTACATTTTTTCGTTAGCTGCCCGCAAGGCGCTGGGCCGATTGATCACCATGGTGGTAGGGGGCACGTAGTCGAGCAGGTACGTCGCCCACAGATAGGCCGTATCCACTGGCGGGTCTTTACGCATCCACACCGCAGCCATTTCCCCCAAAGCCAAATAGGCCGGTTCCCCCAGGCGATACCAGGGTTGGGGAATCTCATAGCGTCCCTGCCGGATGCGCACCGGTTGTATCTGAACCGGCCATAGCCAGGCCCAGGTTTGTCCCCCCTGCACAGTGAGTTGGTCAATGGTGGTGACCCAGACCTCATGCCCCCGTTGGTTGGCTGCCTCCATTAAGGCCACCGTTGAGTCATGGCCTGGGTCCAACTTCTCCAGGGGGTCAATCACAAAGGCCAATTTCATGCCTGCAACAGCCGATCCAGTTCCCCCGCCCGCTCTAGAGCGTACAGTTCCTCACAGCCGCCAATGGGCTGACCATTGATAAAAATCTGGGGCACCGTACGCCGACCCCCGGCCCGCTCCGCCATCCGCTGCCGCGCCTGCTCATCCCCATCAATCGCGTATTCGACATAGGGAATCCCCTTGCGGTCCAGCAGCGCCTTGGCCCGGAGGCAAAATGGGCAGGTACGCCAGGTGTAAATTTCCACCTTCTTCATGGGCGTTGTCTGCTTGGGGGTGAGGGGGGATGGGGATTGAGGAAAAGAGGAATAAACCGCTCGATGAACTTTTGGGGGTCCCGCTGCCAGGCCCGCTGCAGGATGTCTATACGGGTGCGCTGCAAATCGGGCGCCAACAGGGCCGACGGCAACCGCTCGATCAAATAGCCCGGCCGTTCCCACACCGGTAGGGTGCTGGCAATGTTCACCAATCGCTCAACCCGCCGCAGTTCCGCCCCCAACGTAATATCCATACCCGCCTCGAAGGCCGCCTGCTCAATCGCACTATAACGCCGCTTGGCCTGCTCGACTAACCGCCGGTGTTCTGGACTTTGGCGCGCCAACTGGGCCAGCCACCGATTCCCCCAACGCACGTGGGCCGCCTCCTCCGGGAAAATCCGTTCCAGAGTCGCCCGGATAGCCACATTTTCCGCCGTCTGGGGTGCTTGCCGCAAGGCCGCAATATGAGCGGAAAAATACTCACATCCCCGCTTCTCGGTCACGTTAATCGCCGCCAGGGAGGAAATGATAAATTCATCGGTGCCCGGGGTATGGGCGTCAGCATCCAAGAGGGCCTCAAACTGGTCAATGTAGCTCGTGCCGGGGGGCTTGCCCACAGGAGCGCCCAAGTCGCACAGCAAATCTGTCAACCACATGGCGTGGCGAGCCTCGTCGCTGATATGCCGCGATAAATCCCGCACCAGTTCCGGGGGCCGACCGTCCAGGCGCTCCACCAGATCCGTCAAGTCCTTGCAACTGCGCTGCTCACTAAACCGGTAACGATTGAGGGTGATTAAATGAATCTCCCGGTCCCGTACCACCTGATCCAAAACAGCCCGGGCGCTCCATTCTCCGAACTTCCGGGGATAAGCGACGGTCATGGCGTTCACCCCAACGCGGCAGCAGTAGATTGCGTTTTGTAAACCAGCCTCATCTTACCGTGTTTTTCCCGCTGGCGACAACGGGTAGGGTTTTCCTCCCCCGACCTTTGGTCCGGCGGCTCGACTATACTGGTAAACAAGAGATGGGCTGAAATTGGCAGATATGGCGATAAAAAAATCTCCCCAAGTTCCCGGCCCCCGGGCCATTGGTAACATTCTCTTTCTCATCGGTATTGGCTTTTTACTGCTGAATCTATTTTTGCCGGGGTTACTGGGGCCTCGCATCCCCCAAGTCCCCTACAGTCTGTTTATTCACCAGGTGGAGGAGGGCCAAGTTGCCCGGGCTTCCGTTGGTCAAAATGAGATTCGCTACCAGTTGCGTCCGGAGTTTGGCGGTCAAGTGCTAGCCACAACGCCGATTTTTGACCTGAACCTGCCCCAGCGGTTAGAGGACCATGGCGTGGAGTTTGCTGCTGTACCGCCGCCGCGCAATAACTGGTTGACCAGTCTGCTGGGGTGGGTGTTGCCGCCGCTGATTTTTGTGGCCATCTGGCAGTTTTTCCTGGGTCGCGGGGCGGGGGGTCCCCAGGGTGCCCTGTCCATCAGCAAGAGCCGGGCCAGGGTCTATGTTGAGGGGGAAGTGGGCAAGGTTACCTTTGCGGATGTAGCCGGTTGTGACGAGGCCAAGGCCGAGTTGGTGGAAATTGTGGACTTTCTCAAGTCGCCGGAGCGCTATATCCGCATTGGGGCCAAAATTCCCAAGGGGGTGCTGCTGGTGGGACCGCCGGGAACCGGGAAAACCCTCTTGGCCCGGGCGGTGGCGGGTGAAGCCAAGGTGCCGTTTTTCAGCATTTCCGGTTCGGAGTTTGTGGAATTGTTTGTGGGGGTCGGTTCGGCCCGGGTGCGGGATTTGTTCGAGCAAGCCAAGAAGCAGGCCCCTTGCATTATTTTCATTGACGAGTTGGACGCCATCGGCAAATCCCGCAGCAGTGTGGGGTTCTACGGCGGTAATGACGAGCGGGAGCAAACCCTGAACCAGTTACTTACCGAGATGGACGGGTTTGACAGCTCCAAGGCGACCGTGATTGTCCTGGCGGCTACCAACCGGCCCGAAACCCTCGACCCGGCGCTCCTGCGACCTGGACGCTTTGACCGGCAAGTGCTGGTGGACCGGCCCGACCTCGCCGGACGGGAGGCCATCCTCAAAATCCATGCCGCCAAGGTGAAATTAGGACCGGATGTGGACTTGCACAAAATTGCCGCCCGGACGCCCGGTTTTGCCGGTGCGGATTTGGCTAATTTGGTCAACGAAGCGGCGTTGTTGGCGGCCCGGAACCAACGGGACCAGGTGACCATGGCGGACTTCAGCGAGGCCATTGAGCGGGTGGTGGCCGGTTTGGAGAAAAAGAGCCGCGTGCTGACCGAGAATGAAAAACGCATCGTCGCCTACCACGAGGTGGGGCATGCCCTAGTGGGTTCCCTGATGCCGGGGTCGGGTAAGGTGGAGAAAATTTCCATCGTCCCCCGGGGTATGGCAGCCTTGGGCTACACGTTGCAACTGCCGACGGAGGACCGTTTCCTGCAAACGGAGCCGGAGTTGCGGGGACAGATTGCCACCCTGTTGGGCGGTCGAGCTGCCGAGGAGCTGGTGTTTGGGCAAGTGACCACGGGCGCCAGCAATGACCTGCAACGGGCAACGGACCTGGCCGAACGAATGGTCACGGCTTTCGGCATGAGCAAGGTCTTGGGTCCGCTGACTTTCCAGCAGCGCCAGCAAAACCTGTTCCTGGGCAATGCCATGGAAATGCGGCGGGCCATGAGCGAAGAAACCGCCCGGTTGATTGACCAGGAAGTGCGGGAAATCGTGGATCAGGGGCATCAACAGGCCCTAGAGATCCTCCGGTACAACCGGGAGATACTGGAAGCGATGGCCCAGGAAATCCTGGAAACGGAAGTGATCGAGGGGGACAAGCTGCACCACTGGTTGAGCCAGGTCAAAATGCCGCCTAGCCTCGCGCCTGCGGTCGAACCCACACCGGTAGCGGTTTGAAGCCAATCGAGGGGGCTGAGGGCATCCCGACTCTCCTTAGGGGCATCAGTTACCCCTCAGGCTTGGCCGGCCGGTTCAGGACGCAGGGCAAAAAAAGTCTCGAAAATGGTGTCATCCAGGCGATTAAACTCCACCAGGAGTCGGTCGAGGAATTCGTGCAACCCCCCCTGGATAATCTCATCAATCGTGATGTACTCTAAATCGGCACACAGGCGACCCAGGCGACGTTCCACGGCGATGTGCCAGTCCGGTAGGGCCGTGCCCGTGATCCGCCGCAGGGAATGGTCCAATTGGCGCAGGCAAAACAGGACCGACCGGGGAAACTCCCGATTCAGGAGTAAAAACTCGGCCACCAGCCTAGGCGTAATCAGATGGCGTCCCTGCTTGCGGTACATTTCGTAGGCGCTGGCCGATTTGAGTAGGGCGATCCACTGAATTTCATCCAGCGTGGTTCCCACATCCTGCACTGACGGCAGCAATACGTAGTACTTTACATCCACAATGCGCGTTGTTTTATCTGCCCGTTCTAACAGACGCCCCATCTGGCCAAAATGCCAGGCTTCGTTGTGGGACATGGTGGCGTCCATGACACCGGCAAAGCGATGGCTCGACCGTTTGACCTCTTGGAAAAACTGATACAAATCCACCTCCTGACTGTGGGCCGCAGCCTCTTGCACCATCAAGTAAAAGGAATTCACCTCCTGCCACATTTCTGAGGAAATGATTTCCCGCACGGAACGGGCATTTTCCCGAGCCATGTATAGGCAAGAGACGATAGAGTTTGGGTAATCGGCATCGAAGGTCAGAAACTGGATCACCTGTTCTTGGGTGGGTAGTCCATAGCGTTCCTGGAACAGGGCCAAATCCCCGGTGACCATGACCAACGGTTCCCACTGGGTGACAGATGGCTGGGGCAAATCCAGGATTAAATTCAGATTGACATCTACAAAACGGGCGACATTTTCGGCGCGTTCGATGTAGCGATTTAGCCAGTAAATGGCATGGGCCACACGACTCAACATGGTGCGGACTCCGCCAAGACCCACGTATCCTTACTGCCCCCCCCTTGGGAGGAATTGACCACCAATGACCCTTTTTTCAGGGCCACGCGGGTCAAGCCGCCGGGATGCACGTAAATCTCTTGCCCGTGCAGGACATAGGGACGCAAATCCACATGACGCCCCTCAAAATGGTCATTCACGATGGTGGGCACACGGGATAAGGGAATGACCGGTTGAGCGATATAGTTGCGGGGAAAACGCTGAATTTTCTCGGCAAATGCTGCTCGTTCCTCCGGGGTAGCCGTATGACCCATTAACATCCCGTATCCTCCCGACTCATTGGCAGATTTAACCACCAATTGATCCAGATGCTTTAATACATAGTCCCGGTCCGCTTCTTGCCAGCACAAATAGGTGGGCACATTGGGCAGGAGCGGTTCCTCCCCCAGATAGTAACGGATCATATCCGGCACATAGGCATAAACCACCTTGTCATCGGCCACACCGGTCCCCGGGGCATTGGCCAAGGCCACCCGTCCCTGGCGATACACCTCCATCAGGCCCGGGATCCCCAGCAGGGAATCGGCGCGAAACACCTGGGGGTCGAGAAACACATCATCTATACGGCGGTAGATCACGTCCACCCGTTGTAGCCCCCGGGTGGTGCGCATTTGCACATAGCCATCAACAACCACCAAATCCCGCCCCTCGACCAACTCCACCCCCATTTGTTGGGCCAAAAACGAGTGTTCAAAGTAGGCGGAGTTATAGACCCCAGGGGTGAGCACCACTACGCAGGGGTCATCGAGATAGCCTGGTGCCAAGCTCAGCAACATCTCTAGCAGGTGGCCCGGATAATCATCGGTGGGGCGAATGTTCAGCATGCGAAAGACCTTAGGGAAGGTATTTTTCATCACCCGCCGGTTTTCCAGGACGTAAGAGATGCCCGAAGGTACCCGCAAATTGTCCTCTAGAACCCACCAATGACCCTGCCGGTCCCGAACCAGGTCACTGCCAGTGATATGACACCAGATACCCCCCGGGGGGGAAAGTCCTTGACAGGCCGGTAAGTAGCCCTGGGATGAATAAATGACATCTGCCGGAATTACCCTATCTTTGATGATTTTTTGGTCGTGGTAAACGTCCTGCAGGAATAAATTCAGGGCCGCTACCCGTTGTTTAACGCCCCGTTCTAAATAGGCCCATTCCTGCGCCGTAATCACCCGGGGGATGACATCAAACGGCCAAATCCGTTCCCGGGCAGCGGGGTCGTTATACACCTGAAAGGTCACCCCCATTTGCATCAAAACGGCTTGGGCTGCTTGTTGACGTTGACGGAGTTCACCAGGAGGTAGCTGATTAATGCGTTCTACTAAAGCGGCAACGTGGGGGCGGGGTTCTCCCTTACGCACAAACCATTCATCGTAAAAGTCGCCAGGGTCATAGTCATGAAAGTGCATATCGGCCCGTCAAACACCTGATCCCATTCTAAAATTAGCGGAGCAGGTGCCCGTCAGATGGTTATTTTGAGTACAATCATCAGACCAACTCATCCAGTAAAGGGGGACCAGGAAAATGGGTAGCCGGGGAATTAACTACAGGGCCCCCCAGTCAAGGGCAGCCGTCCTCGCCGAAAAAGTAGGGTTAAAACCAACAAAGGACAAGGTGACCGTAAGGAGCACAGATGGCATTGCTGATTAACGACACAGATTGATCGTTGCCGCCAACAAAATCTCAATCAGCTCTGTCTCACTGTGGTTGCGTTCAATGGTCTGGATGAGGCGCGGGATAGAGTCGTGGTCTTGCCGACGAAGGGCCTGGCTGAGGGCGTCAATCTCAACTTGGATACTGGGCACGCGGGGAGCGCCGGCCGCCGGTATGGGGGACTCGGGGGATAGGTGACCGGTTTCCGTCCCGTTGTCCTGGCTAACTGCAGGTGAGGCAGATGTTGCCACTGAAGGAGCTAGACTTTCCCCTTGATTTAACCAGGCCGCCCAACTGTCGAGGGTCTGATTACCGCTTGGAGCTTGGGCCATAAACCTCTCGCTTTTTCTTTAACCATAGCAGAATCCCTATCGCCTAGTCCTGGCCACCTACCTGGAAGCCAGCAGGACGGGCAACCTATACTCAGAGGTAGGTCCGCTTTTGGCTCGCAGTCGGCGGGAACTTGCCCACGATGACCATGGCCCTTACTTCTGATGTAGAAATTTGCAGTGCATCAGACCATCCGACCCGACCGCCTGTTACGGTTCTCGATATGGCGACGGCACAGCGCATGGCCCAATGGCTGGCTTTTTTAGCCGACCCAAACCGGTTACGGATTTTGTCCATTTTGGCGACGGGACCCCACTGCGTCGGGGATTTGGTGAATTTGCTGCAAATGAGCCAATCGGCGGTTTCGCACCAGTTGCGTACCTTACGGGCGATGGGGGTAGTGCAGGGACAACGCCAGGGTCGCCACGTCATTTACCGGCTCCACGATGACCATGTGTTGACGATTTACGAAACGGTGCGCCAGCATTTACGAGAACTGAACCTGATTTGAGCGGGTAGCTGGGACAGGGGTTATGGCCATGGATAGGGGCGGGGCCAGGGACATCCAAAGGATCAGCCGTCGCTGGTTGACTTGGGGATGGGCTGCTTGGTTGCTGTTGGTCCCTTTTAGAGCGCTTACCCAACCATTTCGTACTGTACAAGAACACTTTTTAGGGATTCCGGAGACGGTGCTGCCCTTGGGGTCTTCTGCCAACCGCCAACGCTATTTACAACAGGCCCTGGTGGATACGGACCATGGCTACATCCGCTATCAGGCGAAGGATAACCCAGAACGGTTTGAGTTTGCCATTTTTCGCAAGCGCAACGGCCAGTACCTGGCAGCCTTTAGCGTACCCTACAACCCGAATTTCGGCGACCGATCGGGGAAATCCCTCCTGCTCCTATTGGACTATCAACAGGGCCAGTGGCGCAATGTGACCCGGCAATTGTTGCCTGTGCCCTTTGACCCTACCTTGACCTACCAATTACCCCGGGTGGGACGGGATGTGGTGGTCGTCAATGCTCGTAACCAACGCCTCTATCGCCTGCGCTGGCAAGATGACCGCTTTATCCATTTGCCGTTGTAACGCTCCCACAACCCAATGCTAGGATAGCGATGGATTGGGAAAGAGAGTGAGCGATGCAAAAGTCAATATTGTTTGACGGAAGGGAGATCCGTCTGCGCTTGGGTGAGTTGGCGCCCCAGGCGGGGGGTTCAGTGTTGGTTTCTTGTCAGGATACGGCGGTTTTGGTGACGGCAACCCAGGGAACTGCGCGGGAGGGGGTGGACTTCTTGCCCCTGATGGTGGAATACGAGGAACGCTTGTATGCCGCCGGTCGGATTCCTGGGGGGTTTTTGCGCCGGGAAGGACGGCCTCCGGAAAAGGTGATTTTGACCAGCCGATTGATCGACCGGCCCCTACGCCCCCTGATCCCGGATTGGCTACGGGAAGACATCCAGGTGGTGGCCACAACCCTGTCCCTGGATGAGGAGGTGCCCCCGGACATCTTGGCTATTTTGGGGGCGTCTTTGGCAGTGGCCACGGCGGGGATTCCTTTCCTGGGGCCGATGGCGGCGGTACGGGTGGGCCTGTTGGGGGATGAATTTATTATCAACCCTACCTATGCGGAAATCGAGGCCGGCGACCTGGACTTGGTGGTGGCGGGTTCGCCCCAGGGGGTGGTGATGGTGGAATGCCGGGCCAACCAACTGCCGGAGCAGGACATGATCGAGGCCATTGATTTCGGTCACGAGGCCATCCAGGAGCTGATCCGGGCACAGCAGGAGTTGTTGGCGGAGATGGGCATTACCCTGACTGTGCCCCCGGCGCCGGAACCCCCAGCGGACCTGGTGGAATTGGTGGAACAGACGGCGGCGGCAGACGTTCAGGCAGTGCTGGACCAGACGATTGCCGATAAGCAACAGCGTAACCAAGCCCTGGAGGCGATCAAGGCCAAGGTGACGGCGGCCCTGGACACCTTACCGGAGGAAGACCCCCGACGACAAGCGACCGCCCACGACCCGAAGCTGGTGGATGTCCTGTTCAAGGCGCTGACCAAGAAACTCATGCGCCGCCATGTGCTGGAAAAGGGTATTCGGGTGGATGGCCGGAAGGTGGACGAGGTGCGGCCCATCTACTGTGAAGTGGGCATTCTCCCCCGGCGGGTGCATGGGTCGGCCCTGTTCCAGCGGGGTTCGACGCAAATTCTCTCGGCGGTGACCCTGGGAACGCCAGCAGATGCCCAGGAGTTGGCGGATGACCTGCACCCGGAGGAGGAAAAGCGTTACCTGCATCACTACAATTTCCCGCCCTACTCGGTGGGGGAAGCGCGGCCATTGCGGGCACCTTCACGCCGGGAAATTGGGCATGGGGCGCTGGCGGAACGGGCGTTGGTGCCGGTGTTGCCCAGCAAAGACGAATTCCCCTATGTGTTGCGGGTGGTGTCGGAGGTGCTCTCTTCCAATGGTTCCACCTCCATGGGGTCCGTCTGTGGGTCAACCCTGGCGTTGATGGATGCGGGGGTTCCCCTCAAACGCCCCGTGAGTGGGGTGGCTATGGGGTTAATCAAAGAGGGGGACCAGGTGCAGGTGCTGACGGACATCCAGGACATCGAGGATTTCCTAGGGGACATGGACTTCAAGGTGGCCGGCACTGACACGGGGATTACGGCTTTGCAGATGGACATGAAAATCCCTGGTTTGGACGTGGCTACCCTGGGGCGGGCGATTCACCAGGCGAAGGCCGGGCGGCTATTCATTCTGGAAAAGATGTTGGCGGCCCTGGCGGCTCCCCGACCGAGTTTGTCCCCCTACGCCCCACGCCTGCTGACTCTGAAGATTGACCCCGAACTGATCGGTGTGGTGATTGGGCCGGGGGGCAAGACCATTCGCGGCATCACCGAGGAGACGGGGGCCAAGGTGGACATTGAGGAGGATGGAACAGTCACCATCAGCGCCGTGGATGAGGAGAAAGCCCAGAAGGCCTACCGGATCATTGACGGCATGACTCGCAAGCTGAATGAGGGGGATGTGTACGCCGGTCGGGTGACGCGGATCATTCCCATTGGGGCGTTTGTGGAAATCCTGCCGGGGAAGGAAGGGATGATCCACATCTCCCAGTTGGCGGAACACCGGGTGGGCAAGGTGGAAGACGTGGTTTCCGTCGGCGATGAGGTGATTGTGCGGGTGCGGGAGATCGATAGCCGAGGCCGGATTAACCTGACCCGCCTGGGGATTCACCCGGATGAGGCGGCGTCGGCCCGACAACGCAGTAGAATGACCTGACTCTATACTGACTGTTAAGGAGGGGAGCGTTACGGGAGGAGACAGGTCGGATGGGACGCTGGTTATGGGTTGGGGTATTGGTTTTATGGCTGTGGTTGGGGGGGATGGCAGCCGCCCAAGCCACGGCCGTCAGCGACCTGCCAGCGACACCACCCGCCAGTTGGGTCTTCGACGAAGCCGATGTGTTTAGCCCCAGCACCGTCAACCAGGTCAACCGCATCCTGACCCAACTCAGTCAAGACACGGGTTTTCAGGTCCACGTCGTCAGCCTGCGCCGTCTGGATTATGGGGAAACCGCCAACAGTTTTGGCGAAAAACTGTTTCAACGCTGGTTCCCCGATGGGGGCGCCAGACAGGTTTTGGTAACCCTGGTGGCTCGGACGGCAACGGCGGATTTGCAGGCCGGCGCCGAGGTGCTTCCCCTGTTACCGTCAGCCACGGCGGTCAGTGTGGTGGAAGAAACGCTGCTGAAACCGGTGCGCAATAACGTTTACAACCTGGCCCTGGTGAACACGGTAGCCCGCCTGCAAGCCATACTCTCGGGTCAACCCGACCCCGGCCCGCCCCCGGAAGAGGTGGAACGGATCGAAGGGACCTTTGCCACGGCTGCTGAAACTCGCCAAAGCAGGGACATCTGGACGGCGGTGGTGATTGTCCTGTTGATCCTGGCGACCGTGATTCCCATGGTGACCTACTACTGGTACGTCCAGCGATGAGGTGTTGGGTGTACCATACGCCGGAGCAGGTGCCGGAGGGGGACTGGCCGGACTGTGCGGTCGTGGTGGATGTCCTGCGGGCAACAACCACCATGGCGGTGGCTTTAAACGCCGGGGCAACGGCGGTGCAGGTGTTTGCCGACTTGGAAGAACTGTGGCGGGTGAGCGAACAGTGGCCGGCGGAGCAACGGTTGCGGGTGGGGGAACGGGGGGGCCAGGTGGTCAGCGGCTTTGACATGGGCAATTCCCCCCTGGATTGCACACCGGACCGGGTCAAGGGGCGACGCTTGTTCATGAGCACAACCAACGGCACGCGTGCCCTGGCTCGGGTGCAAGCCGCCCCCTGTGTCCTCACCTGTGCATTAGTCAACCGGCAGGCCGTGGCGGAATTTCTGCGACAGCACCAACCTGAACGGGTATGGGTGGTGGCGTCTGGCTGGGAGGGGTCCTTTTCCCTAGAAGATACGGCTTGCGCTGGCGCCCTGCTGATGGGGCTAGGAGACCAGGTGACCACCGGCAATGACGAAGCCGTGGGAGCTTTGGCGCTTTTCCGGCAGTGGCAGGAGGACTTGCTGGGGTTGTTGCAGCGGGCTAGCCACGGGCAACGGCTGTTGAAGCTGGGGCAGGGGGCGGATTTGCGCTTTTGTGCCCAGTTAGATTGCCTGACCACCATCCCGGTCCAGACGTCACTGGGCCTTTTAACTGCCAGGGCGGGGGGGGTGTTGTAAATGTTATATTCTTTATTACTTTTAGACAGGGGTTTCCATGGCGGCCAAGGAAATCAGCGGGGAAGAACTGTTACTTCGCTATGCGGAGGGAGAACGGGACTTCACCGGTGCTTACCTCAAGGAAGTAGATCTGAGCAATAAAATTCTCAGCCGGATTATATTGGTGGAGGCCAATTTAGAACGGGCCAACCTGATCGGCACCAATTTTTTGGGCGCCAATTTTCGGGGAGCGGTCCTTAACCAAGCGCGCATGTATAACTGCAATCTCAGCGGGGCGAATTTGGTGGACGCGCAACTGTGGCGGGTGGACCTGCGGCGGGCCTACCTGCGGGGAGCCAATTTAACGGGGGCCTATATGAGCGAATGTGACCTGAGCGGGGCCAATCTGGGGGATGCGATTTTGAAACTGGCCCGGCTGCGGGACGCCAATCTCACGGAGGTGCGCTGGCGGGGTGCGGACTTGACCGAAGCGGACCTACGGGGGGCCAAATTGACGGGGGTGGATCTGACCCAGGTTTCCCTAGAGCGGGCGTTACTGCTCTGAAGGGTCAAAAACTTGCCGGAGCAGTTCCCCGTGGAGGAGCGCCCGGTCGGCCCAGGTTTGGATTTGGGCTGGGGACAGTCCCTCTCCGTTGACATACAGGTCCAGCCACTGGCGGCTCAGGTCCTGGGGCGTGGGCGGCGGCTGGTGTAAATCCCACCCCGGTACACCTAGATCCTGTTGCAACTGGGACACTTTCGGGTCATAGCTCAGGCTAAAGCAGCGACAACCGGCAGCAGCCCCCATAACCAACCCGTGGTAGCGCATGGTCACCACCAGGTCCAGATACCGAAACACCCCCTTGAGTTGGGCCGGATGGGGCGGTTCCAGGAGAGCACTGCGGTCCCCCACTCGCCGTTGCAAATGCTGGGCCAAGGCCCGGTCGGTTGCCGGTTGAAACGGTAGAAACACCACCCAAGCCCCAGTCGCTTGTTGGAATTGCCGGAGGGCCAAGGCCAGAACCTCTATCCAAGGGGACGTCAGCAGGGGATGGGGACGCAACACCACGGCCAGGCGCGGCGCCGGCACATCCCCCAGAGGCCAGTAGGGTTGGTCCGGCAAGGCCCATACCGGGTCCGGGGCCAGCAGAGCGCCACGCCCCCAGCGCCGGAGTTGTTCGGCTGCCGGTTTGTCCCGCACGCTCACCCCCTGACAGCGCCGGAACACCCAGCCCGCCAAAGCCCGTAACCACCGGCGTTCCAAGGGGCCAATCCCCTGGGCCCAGGCCACCGTGCGTTTCCCGAGGAGTTGGGCCATCGCCATTAACCCCAGGTAGTACAGGGGACTGGCCCAACTGGTTTTGTCCTGAATCAGACTGCCGCCGCCCCAGATGAAACCCTGACTGCGCAGCAACTCCTTGACAACGGCCCCTAGATGCCAACGGTGGCAGGCCGGGACCCCATACTGCTGACGGGTTATCTCAGGTTGGGCCGAGAGGACAACGGGTTGCACCTGGGCCGGTAGCATTTGCAGCAAGGTGGTCAATAGCGCCTCATCCCCCCCGTTGCCCAAGCCGTAGTAACCGCACAGCAGCACCCGCATCTCAGGCCGGCATCGCCGTTTTCTCCGGCAGAGGTGTGTACTCGGCGACAATCCGCCGGAACTCCTCCCCGTCAATGGTCTCCTTCTCGATAAGCAGGTCCACCAGCCGGTCGATCACCACCCGGTTTTCGCGAATGATTTGGCAGGCTTTTTGGTAGCAGTCGTTAACGATGCGCCGCACTTCGGCATCCACCAGGGCCGCCAATTCGTCGGAGTAATCCGAACGAGCCACCAAGTCCCGCCCCAAAAATACTTCCCCCACCTGACCGTCCAGGGACAACAGCCCAAAATCCGACATGCCAAAACGGGTCACCATTTGCCGGGCCAAGGCCGCCACCTGTTGCAGGTCATTGCCCGCGCCGGTGGTCACCTCCGATTCGCCGAATACCACCGCTTCGGCTGCCCGACCGCCCAGCGCCCCCGTGATGCGAGCCAACAACTGTGCCCGCGACAGAAGCATCTGCTCTTCCCCCGGCACGAACCAGGTCAACCCCCGCGCCTGTCCTCGGGGAATCAAGGTCACCTTCTGCACCGGGTCGTGGTGAGGCAACAGAGTGCCCACAATGGCATGCCCCACCTCGTGGTAGGCAATTAACCGCTTGCTCTTGCTGTCTACTAGGGGCGTGCCCTCCATCCCGGCGATCACCCGGTCAATGGCCGCGTCAATTTCACTGGCCCCGATGGCTTCTTTACGTCGCCGGGCCGTGAGAATGGCCGCCTCGTTGAGCAAGTTGGCCAGGTCGGCCCCGGAAAACCCCGGCGTCCGTCGGGCGATCATTTCCAGGGAAATGGTGTCGTCGAACTTCTTGTTGCGCGCGTGGACCCGCAGGATGGCCAAGCGACCGTTGATGTCCGGTACGTCCACCGTGACCTGGCGGTCAAAGCGTCCGGGGCGCAACAGGGCCGCATCCAGCACATCGGGACGATTGGTGGCCGCAATCACGATCACCCCCGTATTCCCCTCAAAGCCATCCATTTCTGTGAGCAATTGATTGAGGGTCTGCTCCCGCTCGTCGTTGCCGCCGCCGATGCCCGCGCCCCGTTGCCGGCCCACCGCATCAATCTCGTCAATAAACACAATGCAGGGGGCATTTTCCTTAGCCTTGCGGAACAAATCCCGCACCCGGGACGCGCCCACCCCCACGAACATTTCCACAAACTCCGAACCGGAAATGCTGAAAAAAGGCACCCCCGCTTCTCCGGCAATGGCCTTGGCCAACAAGGTTTTCCCCGTCCCCGGCGGCCCCACCAGCAACACCCCCCGGGGAATCTTGGCCCCCACTGCCGTAAACCGCTCCGGCTGCTTGAGAAACGTCACCACCTCCTGCAGTTCCTCCTTAGCCTCATCCACCCCGGCTACATCGTCGAACTTCACCCCCGTTTTAGCCTCCATCTGGAACCGCGCCCGAGATCGCCCAAAATTCATGGCCTGGCCCGGCCCACCGGGAAGGGAGTTGGAACGCCGCAACAAAAACACCAACCCGCCCAGCAACAGCAGCGGAAACACCAGATTCCCCACCAGCCCCCACAGGGCTAAGTTCGTGTTGCGATGGTTGTGAATATCAAAATCCACATGGGCCTGGCGCAACCGGCTAATCAGCTCCGGCCCGGCTGTCGGCAAATCCACCCGAATCCGCTGGAACCGGCTGGTCAACTCGGGGTCTACAATTTCCACCACTGCCGTGCGGCCCCCGTCATACAAATCCATACGCAGCACCTGGCCCGCTTCCAAATACTCCAAAAACCGCCCGTAGGTCATCCGCGCCGTTGCGGCGTTCAACCCCGTCTCCCGCCAGACCGGCCCCATAGTGCCCTGCCAGAAGAAAAAGCCGATAATCACCACCGGCAACAACCACAGCAACGCCATCCGCCACGAAAACTTCATCACCGAACTCCTGCCAAGGGCGTAGAGAACCTTAAAAATTTGTTTATTATTCTTAATACTAACGCTAAACCATGCCGATGGCGAGCGCTCAGGGTCGGATATTTGGGTAGTCACCCCCGAGATGCCTCGCCTAGGATGAAGATGGAGTTCCCGACGGAGCGACGGGTTGGGCGCGCGACATGACCAGTACGAACTTTAAGGATTACTATGCGGTGTTGGGGGTTAGCCGGGACGTGTCGCCTGAGGAATTGAAGCGGGTGTACCGGCGGTTGGCACGGCAGTATCACCCGGACGTCAACCCTAACAATCCGGCGGCAGAGGCTCGGTTCAAGGAGATTAACGAGGCCTACGAGGTGCTGTCGGACCCGGAGAAACGCCGCAAGTATGACCAGTATGGACGCTACTGGCAGCAAGTGGGGGACCGGGGCGCCGGCCCAGACATACACATGGACTTCGATTTTGACTTTGGCCGCTACGCCACCTTTGAGGATTTCATCAACGAATTGCTCGGGCGCATGGGTGGCCCCACCACTGGTCGCAGTACCCGTTACCAGACCTATCAAACTTACACACCGCGCGAGGTGCCTGTTACCTTGACCTGGGGGGAAGCCTTCCGGGGTACGGAAAAGTCCCTGCAAGTGGGGGGCGAAACCATCCGGGTACGGATTCCGGCAGGCGTCAAACCGGGCACCAAAATTCGCGTACGGGGACAAGGGCCGGTGCAACCGTTGACCGGACAGCGGGAAGACCTGTTCCTCATCGCCCAGTTGCCGGATCATCCCTTCTTCCGGTTTGAGGAGGGCACCAGTAACTTAACTGCCGAGGTACCTATCACCCCGGACGAAGCGGTGCTGGGCGCCAAGATCGAAGTCCCTACCCCCGATGGCCCAGTAACGGTGACCGTGCCGGCGGGTATCCGCTCGGGACAAACGCTGCGGTTGCGGGGGAAAGGCTGGCCCCAGGCCCAAGGGGGTCGCGGCGACCTACTCCTGAAGGTGCAAATCGTCCCGCCCAAGGACCTGTCCCCCACCGAGCGGGAGCTGTACGCCAAATTGGCCGGCATCCGCACCTTCAACCCCCGCCGTCACCTCCAGGGAATGACCCTCTAGGCCACGCAGAGTTCAGCGCTCAGGTGCCGTTCACACTCCCGCTGCTCACGAGCGCTCAGACGGTCCACATCCCGGCGCAACACCACCCCATTGTGCCCGGCAATGTAACGGGGTAAGAGGGTTTGGTCAATCACCCGCATCGTCTGCATGTCGTAGGTGGTGTAGGTGGTCAGTTCGGGGCTGTCAAAGCGAATGTCCAGGATGGTCAGGGTTTTCCAAGGGGGGGTGTTGCCCGCCAGCAGGGGTCGAGGACCAGCGCCCAAAATCCCCATGTGCAATAGTTGCAACTTCCCCTTGTGGGCCGGGTAGTAGGCGTGGTGATGGCCGCTGATGTAGGTGTGCACGTTGTACTTCTCCAGCATGGCCCGCAGTTGGTCGGCGTTTTCCATCACTTCCCCCGGGTCGTTACGCCCAACAGCCACCGCGTACAGGGGTAAATGGCCCAGTAAAATGCGCATTTTGGCCTGTTGCGCCCGGGGACTGGCCAGGGACTTTTCCACCCATGCTAACTTTTCCGGGGGGATGTGGTGGGAAGAGCCATCCCACACCAGGAAGAAAATGTCCTTGAACTCAAAGGTGAAGTAGAAGGGAAATTCGTACTTATCCACGAAATTCAGGCCCGGGTCGTGCTGCGGGTCGCGCCAGTATTCCGCCGCCACATCCCGCTCCCGCTGGAACAAAAAGGTTTTGGTGACGCTCAGGGCGCTGGAGGCATCGTGGTTGCCGATGGTAAAGCCGTAGGGAATCTTCAACCGGCGAATGGGGGCGGCTACTGTGCGGTCAAAGGCTTCCCACATAGCCCGCAGTTGCGCCTCGGTCAAGGAGGGAAATTGCCCCGCCACCATGTCCCCGCTGCACACAATCATGTCCGGCTGCCAAAAGGGAATGAGTTTAATCGCCCGGGTGACCTCCGGCGCATAGGTGGTGGCTCCGTAGGCATCGTTGAGGTCGCTAATCACCATCAGGCGCACGTCCCCCCGGGGCGGGTTTTGGATTTGGCCAAATTGGGCTAGGACTTCTCGGGTTTCCGGGGGAAGTTCGGGGGGACGGGAGGCAGCGGCGGTCGGCGTAGGGGATGCTGGTGAAGAATTCACGGGTACCTGTGGCGTGAACCCCAGCAGGGCGTGGACCCCCAAGGCCAAACTGACCCCCACCACCAGTCCCCACAGGACCTGCAAACTCAACCGGCGCCAGCCCATGATTTCACCCCTCAACCCTCTTGCCATGAATATAGCACCCGTAGCTGTCATCAGGGCCGGTCCATCGCAGTATAATTGCAGGCAAAATCCGGTATTTTGGCAGGGGAGAGTCGGCCATGCGGACAGCGGTGTGGGGTGTTCTGGCTATCGGGTTGGGTTTCATGGTGGGGCCACGGCTACAGGCGGCCAATCCAGACCATCTCCAGCAATTGACTAGCACTAATCAATGCCCCAAATGTGATTTGTCAGGGGCGGATTTGCGGGGGATGGTCCTGGCGGGTGCCAATCTGGGGCATGCCAATCTTCAAGGGGCAAATTTGACCGGCGCCAATTTGGAAGGGGCCAAGCTATTTAACGCCAATTTACAGGGGGCTAATTTGGGCAACGCCAACCTCAAACAGGCGGATTTGGGCAATGCTAATCTGAGCAAGTCGGTGTTGATTCGCGCCAATTTAGAGCGGGCCAATTTGAACGGGGCCAACCTGGCCTATACGGATTTCAGTGAAGCCAATTTGCGGCGGGCGTCCCTGAGTTTGGCGACGTTGGCAAAGGCGAATCTGGCGGAGGTGAACCTGAGGGACGCTGACCTGACCGGTGCGGTGTTGACGGGGGTGAACTTGTCCCAGGCGCGCTTGACCCATGCGGTGCTCAACCAGGCCAAGTTGGACGGGGCGGATCTGACGGATGCCCACCTGGAAGGGGTACGCCTGCGGGGGGCCAGTTTGGTGGGGGCCTTGTTGCCGCGGGTGCGCCTGCAACGGGCGGAACTGGTGGAGGCCAAATTGGGGGGCACCAATCTGCGGGAGGCGGATTTGCGCCAGGCGGATTTGACACGGGTGGATTTGACGGGAGCACGGTTGGACCGGGTGGATTTATCCCAGGCGAATTTGGAGGGGGCAACCTTACGTCAGGTGAGTCTAGTCAGCGCGAATTTGCCCTCGACGAACCTCACCCAAGCGGACCTGAGCAACAGCGATTTGCGGGGGGCCAATATCGCCCGGGCGCGGCTGCAAAATGCCAATCTCAGCGGCAGCAACCTGAGCGTGGTCAACCTCAGCGACGCCAATCTCACAGGGGCCAATCTGGCGGATGCCGATCTGACCGGGGCGCGGGTGCAACAGGCGGTCATGGCGGGGGCAAATCTCAACGGCACCCGGGGCCTGGACACAACCGTCGGGCGCACCCAGTCCAACTAAACGGGCCGGGTCAATTGCACTAGAGTCACGGGATTTAGGGGTTGCCACCGGGTCAAGTTCCCCACCGCCAGGGAACGACTCAGGCGCACATCCAGGGCCTGAACTTCCCAGCGCCGTTGCCTGGCCCAATCCCACACCAAGGCCTGATGCTCTAGGGTCGCCAGGGCCACCACCACCACCCCACCTAGTTGTAACCGGGTCGCGAGCATCTCCAAAATCGGCTCTAGACGACCGCCACTGCCGCCAATGAATACCCGCTGGGGGTCCGGTAGGGTGGCGCAAACTTCAGGGGCAGTACCGCTGAGGACTTGCACATTCCCGACCTGGAAACGGGTGAGGTTGCGGCGCAGGAGTTGCACCCCCAGACTGTTTTTTTCAATGGCGTAAATTGTGCTGTGGGGTAGGAGTCGCGCCAGTTCAATGGCCACGCTGCCGGTGCCGGCCCCCACATCCCAAATCACCTGCCCATCTTGGAGTTGCAACAGAGCCAGGGCCAGGACGCGCACCTCTTTTTTGGTCAGCAGGCCCGGCTGGTCGGGAAAACCGACAAACCAGCTATCGGCTAGCCCCAACGCCGGCAGAGCAGGCGGCAGGTCGGGCACCACGGGGTCGCGCACCAGCACCACCACGTTTAAGTCCTCCGTTGTCCAGTGGCGGGCCTGCTCCAGGGTCAAGCTGTACACCTTTTCCTGGGGAGCACCCAGGTTCTCGCACACCCACAACTGATAACGCCCGGGCAAGTCCAATGTCTGTAGAATTTGACCGATGTGGGCGACGGTATGCTGGGGGTCTGTCAAAACGGCAATCTTTTCTGCCCCTTGTTTAAGCGCCGCCACCAAATTCTCCCAACTGCGGCCATGCAGGCTGACCCAACAGGCGTCCTGCCAGGGCAGTTTCAGACGACTAAAGGCCAGTTGCACCGCACTCAAGTGGGGATAAAACCGCAACATGTCGGGGGGGAAATGGCACAGCAGCAAGCGCCCAATCCCAAAAAACAGGGGGTCTCCGGAAGCCAGCACCACCAACCGCTCATAACCCTGGGCGATGGCCTCCTTCATAGCAGCCATGCCCTGGTCCAAGTTGCACCAGGGCAACCGCTGCGCCGGATGGTCCGGAAAATGGGCCAAATGTCGCTCCGCTCCCCAGATCAATTGCGCCTGCGCCAGGGCCACTTGCGCCTCAGGCAGGGGACTGGGACCCATCTCCCCCATGCCAATGACATGAATCGTCGCCGCCAAAGCTCAGAACAAGTCCAGGTCCGTCACTGCTCCCAAATGACTCCCCGACACCAACTTGGCGTATTTGGCCAAAACTCCGCGGGTGTAACGGGGAGGGGGAGGTTGCCATTGGGCGCGACGCCGGGCCAACTCCTCATCGCTCACATGCAGGTGCAGCAACCGCTGGTCCGCATCAATGGTGATCAAATCCCCCTCCTGCACCAGGGCAATCGTACCCCCCACCGCCGCCTCCGGTGACACGTGACCCACCACCAGACCATAAGTCCCTCCGGAAAAGCGGCCATCGGTAATCAGACCCACTCGGTCCCCTAGTCCCGCGCCAATAATTGCCGAGGTGGGCGAGAGCATTTCCCGCATCCCCGGCCCCCCCTTGGGTCCCTCGTAGCGGATCACCACCACATCCCCCGCTTGAATCCGCCCTTCGAGAATGGCCGCCAGGCAAGTTTCCTCTGAATCAAACACCCGCGCCGGGCCGGTGATGCGCCGCTGCTGAATACCCGAAATTTTGGCAACTGCCCCTTCGGTGGCCAAGTTCCCCCGCAGGATGGCAATGTGGCCCTGGGGATAGACCGGGTTGTGCCAAGGGCGAATCACGTCCTGGTCCGGGGGCGGCTCATCCGGCACATGGGCCAGTAGCTCCGCCCAAGTTTGTCCCGTCACCGTCAGGCAATCGCCGTGGAAACAGCCGTGGTTGAGCAGGATTTTCAGCACCTGGGGCACCCCCCCCGCCCGGTGAAAATCCACCGTCACATAGCGCCCCGAAGGCTTCAGGTCGCACAGCACCGGCACCCGCTCCCGCAAGCGCACAAAATCCTCCAGCGTCAGGGGGACCTCCGCCGCATGGGCAATCGCCAGCAGGTGTAAAACGGCGTTTGTGGAACCCCCTACAGCCATCAACAGGGCAATGGCATTTTCCAAGGATGGGCGGGTGATCAACTGGCGGGGGAGAATTTGCCGGCGGATGGCCTCAACCAACACTTTTCCGGAAAGGGCAGCACTTTCCAGTTTCTCCGGGTCCTCAGCGGCCATGGTGGAGGAATACATCAGACTCAGGCCTAGCACTTCGGCAATCGAGGACATGGTGTTGGCCGTGTACATACCACCGCAGGACCCCACCCCTGGACAGGCCCGCCGTTCGATCTCCAGCAACTCCTCTTGGCCCATCTTGCCGGCGCTGTAGGCCCCCACCGCCTCAAAGGCACTGACAATCGTCAAATCCTGTCCCTGGTAATGCCCTGGCTTGATCGTCCCCCCATAGACAAACACCGCCGGGATATTCAGCCGCGCCATGGCTATGAGCGCCCCAGGAATGTTTTTGTCGCAGCCGCCGATGGCCAGCACTCCGTCCAGACTCTGGCCCATACACACCGTTTCGATGGAGTCGGCAATGATTTCCCGCGACACCAGGGAGCATTTCATCCCCTCGGTGCCCATGGAGATGCCATCGCTAATGGTAATCGTGCCGAACAGTTGGGGCATGGCTCCCGCTTGGCGGATGGCCGTCTCGGCTTGCAGCGCCAGGTCATGGAGACCGGCATTACAAGGCGTCAGGGTGCTATAGGCACTGGCAATCCCCACAATGGGTTTATCAAAGTCCGCATCCGTAAACCCCACCGCTCGCAGCATAGCTCGGTTGGGGGAGCGTTCCACTCCGGCTGTGATCGCCTGACTCCGACGTGCCATATACAGCCATCCCCCTATGCTGTAATAAAGACTTATTTTATCACTGGCGATATGGGCGTCCCCGATTACTATGTCACCTGGGAGCAGTATCACCAACTGATTGAAGCCCTGGCCTGGCAGGTGTACCGCTCTGGCTGGGAGTTCGACCAGATTTTAGCCATTGCTCGGGGGGGACTGCGCATTGGGGATACCCTTTCCCGCATGTTCCGCAAACCCCTAGCTATTATCAGTGCCCAGTCCTACGTGGGCCAGCAGCGGGGCGTCGTCCAGATAGCCAGCGCCATCACCGCGACCCAACCCCGATTAGGCCCCCGGCTGTTGGTGGTGGATGACATGGTGGATTCCGGGCAGACCCTGGCCAAAATCGTCCAGTCCCTGCTGGCCCAGACCGACCTGGCAGCTTTAAAAACGGCGGTACTTTGGGTCAAGGGCCACAGTTGCTTCCGCCCCGATTACTACGTGGAATTCCTGCCAGACAACCCCTGGATTCACCAACCTTTTGAGCGCTATGACCACTGGCAGTTCGATCCTTAAGCCCACCACTCAATCCCCCAGGGACAGCATTCACACCGCCAGAAATCCACCTCCGGATGCTGGGCCTGCAGGGTGACAATGGCCTGCTGGGCAGTGGCTTGGTCGGGGTAAAGGGCAAACACCGTCGGTCCTGAACCCGAAAGCAAAGCGCCTAGCGCTCCGGTGGCCAGTAGGGCTTGCTTGAGGGCGGCAATCTCCGGATAGGCCGGCAGCACCACCTTTTCAAAGTCGTTGTGGAGATGGGCCGCAATTTGGCTGAAATCCGGCTGGGCCAGCAACTGCACAAAGCGATCTGCCTGGTCAGTCACCCCGCCAAAGGTCTGCCCCCACTGCTCACTGTAGGTGCGGTAGGCCCAGGGCGTAGAGATACTCAGGTTCCGGTGTTTGGCCAAAACCAAGGCGCCGCCGTTCAAAGGGGGCAAGGGTTCCAGGATGTCGCCGCGTCCGGTGGCCAGAGCCGTTCCCCCCTGCACACAAAAGGGCATATCCGACCCCAACTGGGCGGCCAGCTCCTGAAGTTCTCCCACCGTTAACCCCAACCCCCACAGGTGATTGAGACCCACCAGTACCGCTGCCCCGTTGCTGGAGCCGCCCGCCAGTCCCGCCGCCACTGGGATGTGTTTTTCCAGATGAATCGTCACGC
Organism: Gloeomargarita sp. SRBZ-1_bins_9; assembly: GCA_039794565.1. Lineage (NCBI taxonomy): Bacteria > Bacillati > Cyanobacteriota > Cyanophyceae > Gloeomargaritales > Gloeomargaritaceae > Gloeomargarita > Gloeomargarita sp. SRBZ-1_bins_9. The sequence continues at coordinate 68,315 of JAUQVX010000010.1, forward strand.
CAGTAGCTGCCTGGGGAAACCGCGCCGCTAGTAACTGAGCCGCCTGAACCGCCAGATTGGTACTGTCAGTGGGCACCTGGGGATGGTCGCAGTGCAGGTCAATGGTTTTGCCGGGGTGGGTGGTCAAATGCACCACATCCCGCAGCGTCACACTCTGGAGCACCATGGCCACTTCGTGGTAGCCATCGCTGCGTCGCCCCAGGATGCGCAGATAGAAATTAATCTTGGCCGCCGCCGTCAACGTACACCGGGCCATGGGATGGTATCAACGGTTTCCTTGTCCCCATTGTCCCCCAAAGCCAGCGTTTAGACTAGGAAAGAACTCCTTGGTCGCCGCCATGTCCATCGAAGCCCGCACCCAAACCCTGGGTCAGGAATTGTTAGCTGCCACCCGTCCAGAGCGCTCTTGGTGGGCGCAGGTGCAACACCAGTGGCAGTGGGACGAAAAACTCCTGGCCTGGACCATGGACCAGCCGGGGTTGCGCACCCAATTGTTTCGGCTGATTGACACCCTGCCCAGTCTGACGAGTCACGAGGCCATCTACCAGCACCTGCGGGAATATCTGGACCAACCCCAGGTGGAACTGCCGGGTCTATTGAAACAGCTTCTGTATGTCAGTGGCCCTGCCATCGCCGCCCAGGCCTTCACCACCGCCGTCAGTGCCCTCGCTCGTAAATACATTGCCGGTCAGGATTGGGCCGCGGTACGCCACAGCCTGGAACGGTGCCGACGCCAGGGAATGACCTTTACCTTAGACATTCTGGGGGAAGCGGTGTGCAGCGAAACCGAAGCCCAGGCCTACCTACAGCGCTACTTACACCTGATCACTGAACTATCCCAGGTGGACTGGGGCTGTACTCCCCAGGTGTCCGTCAAACTCACGGCCCTTTATTCCCAGTTCGACCCCCTGGCGGAAAAACGTACCCGCGCCCAGGTCGCCCAGGCTATAACTCAACTGCTGCGTCACGCGGGGGAACGGGGGGTAGCGGTCCACTTCGACATGGAGCAATACCAGTACAAAAACTTGACGCTAGCGATTCTCCAGGACGTGCTGCTCCAGGACGAATTTCGCCGCCGCACCGACGTGGGGTTAACCATCCAGGCCTACCTGACCGACAGCGAGAAGGACCTGCGGGATACACTGGCCTGGGCCAAGTTACGGGGAGCGCCGGTGACGGTTCGGCTGGTGAAGGGGGCCTACTGGGACCAGGAAATGATCCAGGCCCAACAAAAGCGCTGGCCGCCCCCGGTCTATCGTCACAAGGGGTCCACCGACGCCAACTTTGAAAAGCTCACCCGTCTGCTGCTGGAGAACCACAACCTAGTGTACCCGGCCATTGCCAGCCATAACGTGCGTTCCCAGGCCCATGCCCTGGCGGTGGCGGAACAGCTCGGCCTGCCTCCTACAACGTGGGAATCCCAGGTGCTCTACGGGATGGGGGAAACCTTGGCCCAAGCCCTAGTGGCCCGGGGACAGCAAGTGCGTCTGTACTGCCCCTACGGCGAACTCCTGCCGGGGATGAGCTATCTGATCCGGCGTTTACTGGAAAACACCGCCAACACATCTTTTTTGCGCCAGCGGCTACAGGTGGACAACCCCGCGGAACTCTTGGCCCCCCCGACGTTTAGCGAACCCACCACTCCTTTGCCCCCTGGACAAGCCTTTGCTGGTGCCGCCGACACCAACTTTGCCCTGCCAGGGACCGTTGACCCCTTCCTACGGGCCATCGAACGGGTGCGCCGGCAACTGGGCCAAGACTACCAACTCCCCCACTGCTCCCCCACTGACGCCTTGGTATCCGTCAATCCCAGTGACCCAACCCAGGTGATCGGTCGGGTGGGGCTGGCGGATGCCCGAGCGGCAGTCCAAGCCGTGGCAGTAGCCCAGCAAGCCCAACCCCGGTGGGCTGCCACCCCCTGGGAGACCCGCATCCAGTTATTGCACCGGCTGGCGGAGGTCCTGGAGGCGCAACGGGCGGAATGGGTAGCCTGGATGGCCTGGGAGGTAGGCAAGCCTATCCGGGAGGCCGATGCGGAGGTCACGGAAGCCGTGGACTTTTGCCGTTACTACGCCCAAATGGCTCAGCGACTGGACCAAGGCTACAGCTACGACCTGTGGGGGGAAACCAACCGTTACCTTTATCAGCCCAAGGGCGTCGGGGTGGTAATTGCTCCTTGGAACTATCCCCTGGCGATTTCCGTGGGTATGGTCACGGCGGGGCTGGTTACGGGCAACTGCGTGATCTACAAGCCAGCGGAACAGTCGGTGGTCATCGGCTGTCGGCTGAGTCAACTCATCAGCCATCTTCTGGAGGATATGGGCCTACCGACGGGGGTGTTCCAGGGCTTGCCGGGTTGGGGGGAACAAATTGGGCCGGTGCTGGTGAACCATCCAGGGGTGCATTGGATCGCCTTTACTGGGTCGCGGGCGGTGGGGTGTCAGATTTATGCCCAAGCAGCCCAGATGTCCCCGGGGCAACGGCATCTCAAGCGGGTTGTGGCGGAAATGGGGGGCAAAAACGCCATTATTGTGGACGACAGCGCCGACTTGGACCAGGCGGTGCAGGGGGTGGTGCAATCGGCGTTTGGGTACGCAGGACAAAAATGCTCGGCCTGCTCGCGGGTGATTGTCCTACCCAAGGTGTATGACACGTTTGTGGCCCGTTTGACAGCAGCGACGGCCTCCTTGGTCATTGGTCCGGCGACCGACCCAGCGACCACCGTTGGCCCGGTGATTGACCAGGAGGCGCATAGGCGCTTGCAGACCACCATTGCTGGGGCCAAACAACGCTATCCGGTGCTGGTGGAAGGTGCTGCCCCTGGAGATGGCTATTACATCGGGCCGGTGATTTTCGGGGAGGTGGCGCCGGAGGACCCCCTAGCCCAGGAGGAACTGTTTGGCCCGGTGCTGGCGGTGTTCCGCGCCCAGGACTTTGACCAGGCGTTGCAGATTGCCAATGGGACGGACTATGCGCTCACCGGTGGGCTGTACTCCCGCACTCCCAGCCACATTCAACGGGCAGCCCAAGCCTTCGCCTGCGGCAATTTGTACATCAACCGGGGGATTACGGGGGCGATTGTGGGCCGGCAACCCTTTGGGGGGTTTCGCTGCTCCGGTGTGGGTTCCAAAGCGGGCGGGCCGGATTACCTGCTGCAGTTTGTGGACCCCAAGGTGGTCACAGAAAACATCCAGCGGCACGGCTTTGCCCCCTTGGAGGACGCCCGATGAAGCCGGCAGTGTTGCTCCCGGGTTATCTAGCCGGTTGCCAGCCCTATGGGGAACTGGTACGCCTGGCGCGGGACTTTGGCGTGGATATGCACGTGGTGCCCCTGCGCTGGTGGGATTGGTTGCCCACGTTGGGGGGACGTCCGGTGACCCCCATTCTGGCAGCCCTAGACGCCACGGTGCGCCAGGTACAACAGCAGTACAACGGCCAGCGGATCACCCTTATCGGTCATTCGGCGGGCGGGTGGATTGGCCGGATTTATTTGGGGGAAACACCCTACGAAGGGCGCGTCTGGGCCGGTCGAGAACGGATTGACTGCATAGTGACCCTAGGCACCCCCCACACCAGTCAGGAACGGTGGACTCAACGCAATTTGGCCTTTGTCAATACCGCCTATCCCGGCGCCTACTACCCCGACATTCAGTACATCTGTATTGCCGGCCAAGCCGTGCAGGGACGTCCCTGGACGTTTACCTATGAGAGCTATCGCTTGACGGTAGGGCGGGGCGATGTGTGGGGGGATGGCATTACCCCAGTGACGGCAGCCCATCTAGAGGGTGCGGTCAATCTCACCCTGCTGGGGGTTTGGCATTCTCCCCGGTCCCCCGGCCCCTGGTATGGCTCTCCCGCCGTCTTGCTCCAGTGGCTCCCCCTGGTCACCGCCAACCCGACGCCAAAACGTTAAATTATGTAAAGGAGCGTAGGGGGCTAGGGCGATGCGGGTGACCTGGTTTGAGGCCAATACCTGGTTGCTGGAATGGGCGGGGTTGCGGTTGCTGTTGGACCCTTGGTTGGTGGGGCCGTTGGTGTTTGGGGGGATGGAGTGGCTCTTTAAGGCCCAGCGGCGGCGGCCCATTGCGGAGTTACCTGGCCACCTGGATGCGATTGTCATTACCCAGGGGCTGGAGGACCATTGCCACCCCCCCACGCTCAAGCGGCTGGACGCAACAACGCCGGTGATTGCCAGCCCTAGCGCCGCCAAGGTGGTGCGGGAACTTGGCTATACCCAAGTCACGGCCCTGGCCCACGGGGACCAGACCATCCTGGCGGATAAATTGCAAATTCAGGCCTTGCCAGGAGCGCCAGTGGGTCCCATGCAAGTCGAAAACGCCTACCTGATGCGGGAGCTGGCCACAGGGCAAACCCTATACTACGAGCCGCACGGCTATCACCAGGGAGTCTTTCGGGCGGTCAACCGGGTGGATGTGGTCATTGCGCCGGTGATGGATTTGACGTTGCCGTTGGTCGGGCCGATTATTCGCGGGAACCAGGTGGCGCTGGAGTTGGCCCAGAAGTTACGCCCCCAAGTGCTGCTCTCGACGGCCATGGGGGACTACGAGGCCAGTGGGTTGCTGCTGCGCTTGGTCCAGGCCAAAGGGGATGTTACCTTGTTGCAGCAACAGATGGACCAGGCCGGTTTAGCCACCCGTGTGCTGGAGTTATGCCCCGGTGAACCGGTGGAATTAACCCTGACGACCCCCACCACGGTCTAGGCCATGGCGTTCCAGGACATCCGGGCAGAAATTGAGGCTGGTATAGCGTTACCCAAATGCCAGAAGTGTGGCTGTATGGCCTATGTATTGCGGCATTTAGCCGACGCTTTACCCCAGTTGGATGGCCCTATGGCCCACGACCTGCAAGCCGTTGTTGAAGCGGCATTAGCGCGGATGCAACCCGTTGCCTACGACTGTTTCGGATGCGCCCATTGTTACCCCGCTGTGGCCTACCAGGCATGGGTAGAACGATAGGGTCATCAAATGTGACGGCCAGAACCCTTTGGCAGCTAATTGGTTATTGCTTAAACCTTTCTTACAGTTCTTCAGGGCCAGGGGGGGGAATTTGTTAGGGTGAAGTTAGAGATGGGCGAGCATTTCATGGCTGCTAAAGAGGCAGTTTTTCATTACCTGGCCTGCTGGTTTCAAGCGGGGAAGACAGTTACCGATGGGCAACGGCAATTGCGTCCGGCCCACATTGCCCAAAACGGAACCTACAGCCCGGAATTTTTAGCCCTGTGGCAACGGATGGAGCAGGAAGGTTTAGAGCGCTACAGCTTGAGCGGTACAGAGATTACCCTGGCGCAACTGTGTTCCCCGGCGTGGGAGTTTATTCCCTGTAGTCGTTGTACGATGCCGGTGCCGGTGAAAACGGTGGGGATGCAAACCGGTCCCTGTCCCTGCGCTGATTTACCCCTGTGGCCGAATCTGGAATTGCCCTTGCCCCACGGTGTGGTGGACAGTTACGAACACTTGCGCCAGATTCAGGACCGCTTGCAAGAGAACGAGTAACGACGATGCCCTATGATGCGACATGTGGGCTCTGGCTGCAGGGCAGCGGCTCTGGGCACTGGTCTTTACCGGAGACCACTTGTCTGATGGGGACAGTAGGGATTAAGATAAAATTCGTGAACCTCAGTGGGGGCCAAAATACTAGGGGGTTCGCGAAAACCGCTAGAACCTGGACAAACCGATAGTTGAGCGTGTGATCGACCAAGATTTGTTAGGGCAACGTACTAAAGAAAGTGTCCTGATGGGGGACCTTCACGAAAAGTGGCGCCAGACATCCCGGTAGGCGGGCTTTTTCAGGTGCGGAGTCTCAAACTCTTCATCCCGGTATGCGGGATTGAAACGTCTGATGATAGGTGACCTGGATTTATTGAACGGTCGTCTCAAACTCTTCATCCCGGTATGCGGGATTGAAACTTGAACCGCAATGTGGAGAAGGAGGCGGCGGACCTAGTCTCAAACTCTTCATCCCGGTATGCGGGATTGAAACTTGGTAAAGGCCGATTATTCCCAAATCGAGCTTAGGGTCTCAAACTCTTCATCCCGGTATGCGGGATTGAAACATTTGTACAGGCCCGCATACACCTCGAAGAATTTCCGTCTCAAACTCTTCATCCCGGTATGCGGGATTGAAACTGCATCGTAGGGGAGGCGGACATTCTCTTCCACAGGTGTCTCAAACTCTTCATCCCGGTATGCGGGATTGAAACCCGTGCCACCCTTAAGTGGACTTTGGCATGAGCATAGTCTCAAACTCTTCATCCCGGTATGCGGGATTGAAACTTAGCGGGTCTCTTGGTCCGCTCCGGTTCAACGGGTCTCAAACTCTTCATCCCGGTATGCGGGATTGAAACAGACGCACCGAGTGTCTTGCCTATGTTAGAGATGAGGTCTCAAACTCTTCATCCCGGTATGCGGGATTGAAACGCTCATCATGGACGGTTGCTATAAACGGGCCATTGGTGTCTCAAACTCTTCATCCCGGTATGCGGGATTGAAACGGTGCCCCCACCGGGCAGCAGCGTGGGCGACAGTGGTCTCAAACTCTTCATCCCGGTATGCGGGATTGAAACGACAGACCCCACCGATCAAAACCACGGGGAAGCTTGGTCTCAAACTCTTCATCCCGGTATGCGGGATTGAAACATCTCGGACTCAAAAAATTCGATAATTAAAGAGGCTGTCTCAAACTCTTCATCCCGGTATGCGGGATTGAAACTAGACAACTCTTGTACCCCTGGGTGGTGTGGATTTAGTCTCAAACTCTTCATCCCGGTATGCGGGATTGAAACCATCCCCAACAAGAACAGGGGGATTGTTCTCAGACGTCTCAAACTCTTCATCCCGGTATGCGGGATTGAAACGTTCCCCCAAATATCCTGAAATTGGGGGTAAGACGGGTCTCAAACTCTTCATCCCGGTATGCGGGATTGAAACGGCAGCCCGATCCTGCTAGGAGAATTTCCGCCTGGTGTCTCAAACTCTTCATCCCGGTATGCGGGATTGAAACTCAAGCGAAATAAAAAAGAGCGGTGGGGTAACCGCTGTCTCAAACTCTTCATCCCGGTATGCGGGATTGAAACATTTCCAGAGTCGGGTTAGTGAATTCTTCACTGTTGGTCTCAAACTCTTCATCCCGGTATGCGGGATTGAAACACCATCCTGGAACAAAAGGCCAGGGAATTGAGTGTGTCTCAAACTCTTCATCCCGGTATGCGGGATTGAAACGCCAGCTACTCCCCGCTGCCGGCTGATTTTAACGGGTGTCTCAAACTCTTCATCCCGGTATGCGGGATTGAAACGTCCACGAACCACAAGGAGCCTGACAGAGAAGTTGAGTCTCAAACTCTTCATCCCGGTATGCGGGATTGAAACCTTTACATCCTCGACGGGCAAAGGGTCGCCAGA
>JAUQVX010000011.1 GCA_039794565.1 Gloeomargarita sp. SRBZ-1_bins_9
AAATCATGGCGGCCCTGGACCAGGCGGATTTGGTGTTTATCACGGCGGGGATGGGGGGGGGTACGGGCACGGGGGCAGCGCCGATCGTGGCGGAGGTGGCTAAAGAATTGGGAGCTTTGACGGTGGCGATTGTCACCCGGCCTTTTACCTTTGAGGGCAGACGTCGAGCAGCCCAAGCCGAAGAAGGCATTGCCATGCTCCAGGGGCGGGTGGATACGTTGATCGTCATTCCTAATGACCGCCTGCTGACCACCATTGGCGAATCCACACCGGTGCAAGAAGCCTTCCGGGTGGCGGATGACATTTTGCGCCAGGGGGTGCAGGGAATTTCCGACATCATTACCATTCCGGGGCTGGTGAATGTGGATTTTGCCGATGTGAAGGCGATCATGGCGGATGCGGGGTCGGCATTGATGGGCATTGGCACGGGCACGGGGAAGGGACGGGCGGCGGAAGCGGCGAATATGGCCATTGCTTCACCGTTGCTGGAGTCTTCCATTCACGGGGCCAAGGGGGTTTTGTTTAATATCACGGGGGGCAGCGATTTAAGCCTGCACGAGGTGAATACGGCGGCGGAAATTATCTACAACGTGGTGGACCCGGAGGCCAATATCATTTTTGGGGCGGTACTGGATGACCGGTTGCAGGGGGAAGTGCGGATTACGGTGATTGCCACGGGCTTTCAACCAGCGGCTTCCCATCCCCAACCCTCGTTGCGACCGGTAACGCCGGGACCAACCAGCCCGCCAACGCCCCAGGTGGAGGTGCCGCCTAAACTGGAAGAGCCACCCCCAGAAATTGATATTCCCGATTTCCTGAAACGGCGGCGGCCACGGCGTTGAGAGCGGGGTGGCTACTAGATTCAGCCGGGAGAGGTGCTACGATGACAGGTAGGGTTGTGCCGGGGTAAAACTGTGCTGCAAGCTTCCCGTCCCTTGTCGTTGCCGGTGCCGGTTCCCGCTGACCATGGTCGTCTGCGTTTACTGGCGGGTTCGGCCAATGTGCCTTTGGCGGAGGAAATCGCCCGCTATCTTGGGGTGGATTTGGGGCCGATTGTGCGCAAGCGTTTTTCCGACGGTGAGTTGTATGTGCAGATCCAGGAGTCGGTACGGGGCTGTGATGTGTATCTCCTGCAACCGACGTGCCATCCGGTTAACGACCATTTGATGGAATTGCTGATTATGATTGATGCCTGTCGGCGGGCGTCGGCGCGGCAGATTACGGCGGTGATTCCCTACTATGGCTACGCGCGGGCGGACCGGAAAACGGCTGGCCGGGAGGCGATTACCGCTAAGCTGGTGGCCAATCTGATTACGGAGGCGGGGGCCAGCCGGATTCTGGCGATGGACTTGCACGTGGCCCAGATTCAGGCCTATTTCGACATTCCCTTTGACCATGTCTATGCCAGCAATGTTTTGCAGCAGTACATCCTCAGCAAGGGGTTGACGGATTTTGTGGTGGTTTCGCCGGATGTGGGGGGGGTAGCCCGCGCCCGGGCCTTTGCCAAAAAACTCAACGACGCCCCCTTGGCCATCATTGACAAACGCCGCCAGGGGCACAATGTGGCGGAGGTGCTCAATGTGATTGGTGATGTGCGGGGCAAGACGGCGATTATCGTGGACGATATGATCGACACAGGGGGTACGATGACGGAGGCGGCGCGGCTGTTGATGGAACAGGGGGCTAAGGCGGTCTATGCCTGTGCTACCCACCCGGTGTTTTCGGGACGGGCGCCCGAACTGTTGGCCAACAGCGCCTTTACGGAGGTGATCGTCACCAACACGATCCCGGTGCCACCAGAGAAACGGTTCCCCCAACTGAAGATTCTCTCGGTGGCGAATGTATTAGGGGAGGCCATCTGGCGGGTGCATGAGGACAGCTCCGTCAGCAGCATGTTCCGCTAGAGGCTTGCCGGAACGGTTCGTTCAGGGGTAAAGTCGCATCAAGCAGTGTTTACCGAGGTCGGTGTTATGGAACCCGAGACCCATCCGTTTGAGAATCAGGAGACGCCACCAACCGCTACTGCTCCTCAAGGGGCGGAGCCGACGGAGACTGCCGCCTATGGGACGGGGGCCAAAAGTAAGGCGGTGGCGGTGATGGAGTCCCTGCGTCATACCCTGGCGGACTCCCTGAGTGTCTTGGGACCGACGTGGGAGAAGGTCCAAACCTTTTTCAGCGAACAACGGCGAACCATCAGTCTGGTGGTGGTTATCGTCCTGGTGGTGTTGGTGCTGGCGCTGGTGTCGGGTGTGCTGGGGATTATCAATGCCATCCCGTTGTTGCCGGCGCTGCTGGAGCTACTGGGGCTGTGGTACATCCTGCGCTATCTGCTGATGGCAGAGTCCCGTCAGGCGGTGTTCCGGGAGGTCAACGAATTCATCGGCAAAGTGGTCGGACAACGTTCCTAGGGTGTTGGGGGAGTTTCGCCAGAAATATCCACTGGGTTGCCTAACCAGTGAGTTGCTACAGATCCACCAGGGCCAGTACCTGGTACGCGTGGTGGTGCAGGTCGGCGGCATCACCCTGGCCACGGGGCTAGGCAGCGGCAACACGCTCGAGGGGGCGGAGGACCGGGCTAGGGAACGGGCGTTAATGGCATTGGGATTAACCCCCAAAGTGGCCGAGACGCCGCACCCAGTACTGCCCTCCACCGAACCCCAGCCTGCACCACCACCGGTAGCCACACCTGTTGCTGAGGCAACCTCTCCCCCTGAATCCCCCAAGGTGGATATGCTCGACATCCTGGCCCAGACGACGGCGGAGATGAAACGGCTGGGTTGGACCAACGCTCAAGGGCGGGAATACTTACGGCGCACCTACGGTCGCAATAGCCGGCAGGAGTTAACCGACCAGGAATTGATCGATTTTTTGAATTACTTGCGCAGTCAACCTAGCGGCAACGGTGCTTCGCCGACGATTAGTTAACCGTGGGACTGGGATGAGGGGTTGGTGGGGCGAGGTCGAGAGTAATATCTCGCAATTCGATAAAGGGAATGGTCTGGCCCACTTCCGTGAGTCCGATATGCACTTTGCCCAGGTGGATGGGCACCTTCACCCGCACGGCTGTGGCCTGATTGCCGGGCGCCAGTTGCACTGGTAGTCCCTCCACTTCCACCTGCAAAATTTCTCCCCAGTCGTTGCGGACGAAAAATTGGCGTTGCAGTTGCACGGCTGTTGCCCGTTCGTTTTGAATACGCAGGTGCAAGATGGCCTGGTCCCCTTCCCGCTCGATTTGCTCCAGGGCCATGTACACGCCCCCTTCCTGCAGGGCCAGCAAGGGTAATCGCAGGTTGGGGTCGGTGGCGGTAGGGGGCTGCCCTTGGCTGGTACCCATCAGCGCCTGCACCTGTTGGATGATGACCTCTTCAGCCAGGAGCGTGAAGGGTTGGGGGTCCTTATCTGGCGGCACCGGATTCAGGGTGGGTTGTCGAACTTTACTCAAGGCTTCCTGACCCAGACGATACCCCAGCCCGGCCGCCACCCCCCCGGTCAACAACGCCAGGAAGGTAAACATCAGCGTAGCTATGCCCATCCAGCGCCGCGCTTGGCCCATGGGTTTTGTTAAAATCGCCTATGCCATTGTATCAACCCGCACGAGTGGCCGACTGGTAGGGCAAGCGACTCATAATCGCCGGTATGTGGGTTCGAATCCCACCTCGTGCATCTAGCCGGGACTCTCCCCTGGGGTTTCCTGATCGGCCTGCTGGCGGGCGGCGCAATTGGCCTGGACTTTGGCGTCTTTGGTGATGTCAGCAGCGCGGCACAAATCGGCATTGCCCTCGTTGGGCTTGCCCATGCCGAAGTAGGCAATCGCCCGGTGGCGCAACAACACTGGGTCATCCGGCTTGCCCTCCAGGGCCTTGGTTAAATCTTGTACTGCCTCCCGGTATTCCCCCAGCTTCAAATAGGCAATCCCCCGTTGTTCGTAAGCCTCCAGATAGTCCCGGCGCAGGCGAATCACCTCGTTCAGTTTGGCCACCGCCTCCTGGGGCCGACCCTGCCGCAGCGCCTGGACCCCCTGCTCATAGAGTTGGTTGGCATTGGGCGCGCAACTGCTGGCCATCAGCACCATGGCCGTCAAAATCCCCCCCATAGCCTCCCGTTGCATTTCAACCACCTCCTCCCTGCACCGTCAATAGACGGGATTCCGCCAGCCGTTGTAACCAGGGAGCTAAATAGCGCTCGTTAGCTGCCCGTGCTTGGGGGTCCGAACTGGTCAACGGATAGGGCGCCAGGGCCTGGATCGCCGCCGTTGTCACGCAAAACATCGCCTTTTGGAAACTCACGCAAATCTTCACCCGTAGGTCCCCCAGCCCCCGTCCTGTCTGCCGGTAGCGCTCCAGCAGATAGTCCGGGAGAAAATGGCGCATATCCTGCATCAACAACGTAGGCGGAATCCCTGCTCCCCCAATCGGTAAGGGGTCAGCATAGAGCGCACCGTAGGTAAAGTCCGCTTGGTCCGCCGGAATTTGATAGGCCTGGGCGTTGTAGGACACCGTACCCATGAAGGGAAAGGACCGGAAAAACACCGCCTCCACATAGGGCACTGCCGCCGCCGTCAAAAAAGTCAGCCCGCTGCTTTTCGGCACCAAAGGATACACCTGCCCGCCAATTTCCACCTCATAGGTAATCGGTTGGGGAGCCGCTTGGACCAGTCCTGTGCGAATGTGGTCCACCACAGCGGCAATGCTGGTGATTTCCCCCCGGTCGTAGCGGTCAGACAGCTCCAGAAACAGGGGACTCATCACCCGCCAAAACTGCCCCAGCACGCTGGTGTAAACCATTTGTTTAACCTGTTCCGGCAAAAAGGTGGGAAACAGGGCGTGCAGGAGTTGCAGGAGAACATGCCCGCGAATTTTGGCTTGGATGGCCCGCGCGGCGTTTTGGGCAAATTCTGGCGAATCCAAGTAGGCATCCAGGGGGGGACTGCCATGCCACAACATGGCCCGCATGCAGTACTCGGCAAACTCGTAGTTAATCCGGTCGTGGTTCCAATGGTGCAGCAGCTTTTGCCAAGTAATTTCGCCGTTGAAGTATTTAAAAAAGGGGAAAATGACCAGGAATTGCTCCTGGGCCATGTAAATTAGGTTGCGCCAGTAGTAATCCAGCACCACGCCGTAGCTTTTCAGAATACCCACGACCTCCACCAGGTTATCCGGCGTATCCGGTAGGAGCGCTCCCCCCTGCAGCAGCCGTTCCTTCACCCGCTCTAATGGCGTTGCCAGCTTCATCCCAGCCTCCAATGGGTCACCGTTGCCTCACTCCAGCGCACCAACCAATGGGGTTGCAGCCCCAAGGTGAGCACCAAGGTTGCCAGCACCATCGCCGGTAGCCGTTGTCCCCAACTCACCGGAGGCAAGTCCGCCAGAGCCGGGGGCAAGCGCCCGAAAAACGCCCGGTTCACCAGCAGCAGAAAATACACCGACGTCAAAGCCGTACCCAGCATAGCCAGCACCGTCGGCAGGGGAAACACCGGGAAACTGCCGCGAAACACCATAAATTCGCTGATAAACCCCACCATCCCCGGAATACCGCTGCTGGCCATCACCGCCAGGATCAGCAAGCTACCGATAACCGGTAGGCCCCGCTCCGGCGTCAGCAGCCCCTGCAATTTCGCCAAATCCCGCGTACCCGTCACCCGATAGACCACCCCCACCAGGAAAAACAACAGCGCCGCAATCAGCCCATGACTCACCATCTGGGCCACTGCCGCCACCAGGGACAAAGGGGTTGCCGCCGCTGCCGCCAGCAAGACGTAGCCCATGTGGCCAATGGAACTAAACGCCACCACCCGCTTCATATCCTGCTGTCCGATAGCCATCAGGGACCCATACAGCACGCTGACCACGGCCCAGACTGCCAACCCCGGCGCCAGCACCCGCCACCCTTCCGGCAACAACTGCACCCCAAACCGCACCAGCCCATAGGTCCCCAACTTCAGCAGCACCCCCGCCAGCAACATGGACACCTCCGTCGAAGCCTCCACGTGGGCATCCGGCAACCAGGTATGCAAAGGCACCAAGGGAATCTTGATACCCAGCCCCAGCAGCAACAGCACCAGCAGACCGACCTGGGCGGTCAAACCCAGCCGATGGGCGGCAACCACTTCATAATCAAACGACCCGGCGCCGCTGAGCACCACCAGCCCAAAAAAGGCCGCCAGCAACAGCAGCCCGGAAATGGCCGTATAGACCAAAAATTTCAACGCTGCGTAGTCCCGCCGCGGTCCCCCCCAAATAGCAATCAGCAGATACAAAGGCAGCAATTCCAGCTCATAAAACAGGAAAAACAGCAGCAAATTTTGCGCCACGAAGGCCCCTGCTACTGCCGCCCCCGCCAGCAACAACAACGTGTAATACAAACGGGGCCGCACGACCGGATGATGACTGGCCACCGCCAGGGTCAGGATCAAGCTGTTGAGGGCCAATAGGGGCATAGACAACCCATCCACCGCCAGCCGGTAGCTCAAGCCCAAGCTATCCAACCAGGGGAGCACCTGGACCATTTGCCAGCCCGCGTGGTGGACATCGAACCGGGTCAGCAGCGCCCCTGTCCACCCCAGTAGCCCTAGCACCGTCACCAGAGCCACCGGACGCACCCAACGCTCCGGCCACAACCATAGCAGGAGCGCACCCACGACCGGCCCGACCACCAAGCCACTGAGCATAGGATGGGGGAAAGCAACACGCATAATTCATTCTAAGGAACTTTACTGCCGGCACGGATGTTGCTTGCCTACTTGGACCCCCAACAACGGGACTTTCTCCAGCGCCTAGGCCAACAGGTGGCAGCCCTGGGGGGGCAGGCATATTTGGTGGGGGGTGGGGTGCGAGATTTACTCCTGGCCCAGCAAGACGGACAAACCATCACCCTAGCGGACCTGGACCTGGTGCTGGACCACCTACCTCCTACCGCCATTGACGCCCTGGCCGAGCAAATTCGTCGCTGGCGACCCGGTGCCCTGGTGCAACCCCACCCCAAATTTTTCACCTGCGACATCCTCTGGCCGGACTTGGCCTTGGATTTAGCCTTAGCCCGCCGGGAAACCTATCCTCACCCGGCCGCCAACCCGGTGGTCACCCCCGCCGACATTCACCAGGACCTCTACCGCCGCGATTTCACCATCAATGCCATGGCGCTGGGGTTGCATCCTGAAGGTGTGTTTCTTGATCCGTTTGATGGGCGGGGGGATTTGCAGCGGCGTCTGCTACGGGTGTTGCACGACCAGAGCTTCACCGATGACCCCACCCGGTTGTGGCGGGGCGTGCGCTATGGAGTGCGCTACGGGCTGCAATTGGCCCCGGAGACCCTGGCCCAGTGGCAAGACACCCTAGCTAGCGGCGTGCTGGAGTACTGGCGACGGCAACCAGGGCAAGCGCCGGCCTTGCAAACCCGCCTGCGGGCAGAGTTGCAGTATCTGTGGCAGATGGAGTCGTGGGTACGGGCGGGGCGTTGGTTAGAAGCGCTGGGCGCTTGGGCCTGTGTGCATCCCGATTTGCACTGGACACCGGAGCTGGAGCAGTCTTTGCGCACCGCCAGCTACGTTCTGCGCCGACATCCCCAGCGCCACCGCTGTCTGACGGAGCTGTTGGTGAGCGATGTCCCTGCCCACGACCGCTACGCAGTGGCCCATGGTTTGGATTTACCCTGGGCGGCCCAAAAACGCCTGGCGCGCCTGGCCCAACTGGAAGCCCAATTGCCGGCCCTACCGGGTTTGCCCGTCAGCCAGATTTGTCAAACCCTGGAGCCTTACGAACCCGAATTGCTCACCCTGGCCCTGTTTCGCCAGCGGGGGACCCTCCGGCAGCTTTTGCGGAATTATTTGCAGTATTGGTCCCATGAGCATCCCCCCTTAAACGGCAAGGACTTACAAGCACTAGGGTATGCACCCGGCCCCCAATTCCGCCAGATTCTGAACCGTTTGCGTTCTGCCTACCTCGACCGGGAAATTACCGACCGGGCCGAAGCCATTGCCTACGTCCAGCGCCACTTTCCTAGGGCTTAACCCGGTCAATGACCCGAATCCTGCCGTCGGGCGTCACTTGCCACACGTCGTAGCTGCCGATCACATCCCCCCATTCATCAAAGTCCACATTGCCGCTGGCGCCCTGGTAATCAATCGGTTGACCTTGGCGGAGCAATTCCAGGGCTTGGCAGACGTCCGTTACCGGTTGTCCCGGCGGCCCCCCCACCTCTCGAATCTTCGGGGCAATGTCCACCCCCCGGTTACTCCCTGCTGCCTGCGCCGCCAGCACAATCACCGCTGCTGCATCCCAGGTTTGGGCCGCGTAAGGGGGCAAGGCCGTCCCTCGCCTTTGGCGCCAGAGGTTTTCCAGTGCCGCCAGTCCCGGTCCATCCGCCCCTGGCACCGTGCCGATGGCCCCCGCCATGATGAACTGCCCCTGGGGATTCCGGCCCACACTAGCGACAAACTGTTCCGACTGCACCGCGTCTGTCAGCAGCAATTGCACCCCCGGCAATAGCCCCTGTTCGTAGGCGGATTTGAACAACAGCGCCCCCGTTTCGGCATACACCGCCGCCATGACCGCTTGGGGTCGGTTGGCAAAGGCGCTGCGGGCTTCACTTTCTAACGTGGTGGCGTTGGGGTCGTAGCGGGTGGGGCGGTTGACGATCTGGCCTCCCTTTTGGGTGAACGCCTGGGTGAATTCCCGTTCAAACCCCAGGCCGTAGCTATTGTTAATCACCACCGTGCTGACCCGCGTCAGTCCCCGTTTCAAAGCCAATGCGGCCAAAGCTGCGCCCTGGTAGGTATCTGGCGGGGCCGTGCGATACCAAAAGCCCTTGTATTCCCCTTTCTTGGCCCGTTCCGTGAATTCGGGGCTAGTGCTTCCCGGCGACACCATCGGCACCTGATTGCGCACCGCCACATCCAACGCCGCCTGGGAGACGCTGCTAGCAAAGGAACCCACCACCCCACCGACCCGGTCGACTTCCGCCAATTTGGTCATGGCCGCCGCCCCCGCCGTTGGTTGGGTCTGGTCATCCTCCTTGACGACCGTTACCGGTTGGCCGTTGACCCCCCCACAGGCGTTCACCTGTTCCACCAGCAATTCCACCGCCGGGATCATTTCCTGACCCAGGGGCGCCAAATCCCCCGTCGCCGGCAGCAGCACCCCCAACTTCAACCCCTGGGTGCCCGGTTGGCAACCCGCCACCAACCCCATCAATGCCAGTCCCGCCATGGCCCAGCGCTTCATGGATTTCCCACACCTTTCCGTACGACTATAGCACTGGATTTTAGTTCAAGGGCTCAGGCGATGGTCCACAAAATAGGTCACCCGGCGAAAGCGCGGCCAATCCAGCGCCCGCATATCCTGTTCCATGCGCTGTCGGCTCGCCGTTACATCCCGACAAACGGGGTCTAGGGTGTGTAGTGGAACATAGCCAACCTGACAAATGGGAACTTGACCATAAAACGCCGCCCAATTGCTGTAGGTGCTCGGTGGAGCAATCAGGTAATCGCAGCGGGCCAAGGTGTATAAATCGGTGACCGGATGCCCCGGACCAAAGTACACGGCAAAGTCCCGAAAGACATGGGCCTGGTCGCGGAAGTTTTCATCGGAGCACAGGACAAAGGCCAGTCTTTTTCCGGGCAGTAGATCTGTCATGCGTTCCATCGCTAGCCGCCACATCTCCAAGCCATGAAATCCCCCATAGCATCGGTAATCCCCTGCCCGAATATGCAGGCCAATGAGCACATCGTACCTATCCCGCAAGGGTTGGATAAAATCGGCAACTTGCTGCTGATAAACGGGTATAGGTGTGAACCACTCCCGAATGGTTTGTTGGTGTTTCACAAAGCAACGGGGCGCCCGCACGTACCAGGCCCGGACAAATAAGGCTTTTTTCACCACCAGGTCATCCAGGATGAGGGGATTGCCCCAGTGTTTACCCGGATCCGGTAGAACGTGGATGTGGGACTTTAACGCCGGATAACGATGCACCAATTTACGCAGGGCGCGAACGCCAGTGTAAATCAGCTTTGGTACCCAAGGACGGGGGGGAAAGCGGAAAATATCAGGATGGGATGCGGTACCGACAAAATAGGGTGTATATTCGGCAAACCCCCAATCTATCAACGCATGTCCTGTCTCCAGGGCATAGGCCAGGAGGTGGGCACTGATGAGTAAACGATTGCCCAGGCGGCCAAAACGGTGGGTCAGTACAATCATGGGCTAGACTTAACCTTTCAGGGATAATCTTACAGGGCTGCGACTGGCACCGATGGCTCTGTACCCAAAAGAGGGCCTTGCATGCTCAACCCCTTTGACCCCCAAACCTGGCCCCTATCCCTAGATGACTTACCCCCGGGCGGTTATCTGGTGGGGGGTGCGGTGCGGGATGGTCTCCTGGGGCGCGCCAAGGCATCCTGGGATTTGGACCTGGTCTGCCCCACGGACGTCATTCGCCTGGGTAAGCGCTTAGCCCGCCAATATCGCACCGGTTTTGTGGTGCTCGATGCCGACCGGCAAATTGCCCGTCTCATCTTCCCTGGCGTCACGGTGGATTTGAGCGCGCTGCAGGGGGATGACATCCACAGCGATTTGCGCCAGCGGGATTTCACCGTCAATGCCATGGCCTGGAACTACACCACCCGGGAGTTACAGGACCCCTACCACGGCCAGGCCGATTTGCACTGGAAAACCCTGCGCATGGTACATCCGGAAAATTTGCGCCAGGACCCCTTGCGGGTCTTACGGGCCTATCGGTTAGCCGCCCAATTGCACTTTGAGATCGAAGCCAGCACCCAACAAACCCTACGGGATTGCGCGCCCTATTTGGCTCAAGTGGCTCCCGAGCGGGTGCAAACCGAAATCAGTCTATTACTGGCAGAAGGGAATGGTCCCCCGTGGGTCATCCGCGCCCAAGAAGATGGCGTTCTGCAACCCTGGTTCCCCGATGTTCAACAGACCTGGCTAACCTTACTGCCCCGCTGGGAGGACGTTCTGAGCCTTTACCCCCCCTTGACCCCCTACCTGACCCGGGAGCTGCGGGCGGACCGTTCGGTGATCCAGACCTTGAAGCTGCGCTGCTTACTGGGCGATGACCCTGCCGCTGTCGAACAAACCCTGACCCATTTACGTTACAGCCGCGCCGAAATCGCATACCTGGTGAAGCTAGTGCATCTGTGGCCCCGGTTTGTGGTCCTGCTGGAGCAATCGTCCGTGCCGATTCCCGACCAATTTGCCCTGTTTCAACAGGCGGGGGACGTGCTGCCGGGGTTAGTGGCGCTGGCGCTGGTGCAGGGGTATCCTGTCACCCAGGTGGGCCCTTGGCTAGAACACTACGCCGACCCCCAGGACCCCGTCGCCCATGCTTTGCCCCTGGTGACCGGTCACGACCTCATGCAGCACCTGGGACTCACCCCCGGCCCCCACATCGGTGAATTGCTGCGTGCCCTAGCGCTAGCCCATGCCCAAGGGGAGATCCGCAACCGGCAAGACGCCCTGGCCCTGGCACAAAAACTAGCCTTCCCGTAGGATTTGGGGGACTTGGAAAAAGCGGTCCTCGGGCGCCGGCGCCGCCTGCAGCAGCAAATCCGTCAATGTTGAAGGCACCGGTTCATCGGGGCGCAACACATTAGCCGTATCCACCGCGTGCAGCGTTGGCGGCACATCCTGCAGGTCCAACTGCTGAATCTGGGCCATGTAATCCAAAATGGACCCCAACTGCTGGCTGAAGGTGGCAATTTCTTCCGGGGTCAAAGCCAGCCGCGCCAGGTAGGCCAACCGCGCCGTTTCTTCGGGAGTAATCGCCATTTCAAAACACCTCAATCTGACCGCGTCCGGTGGTTTTCAACCAATTTTGCGCTTCGATGTAGTTGTTGGGGGCCAAGCGGATCGCCTCCTGCCAGTACTGGGCCGCCTTGTCAAACAATTCTTCGGCCAATTCCGGTTGGTTCGCCGCCTTGGCCTGCTCACCCTGGTAGTGATAAATGACGGCGATATTGTTGAGCGCCTGGGGCATGCGGGGATTCAAAGCCAAGGCTTGGTGGTAGTACTCCAGGGCCTTTTCATGGTCACCGTTACTGGTGTGGATCAGGCCAATGTTGTACAGGATAAAACTGCGGTCGTAGGGGTCATCCTCCAACGCCAGCGCCTCTTCGTAATTTTTCAGTGCTTCAGCGTATTCTCCTTCTGCTTGGGCGCTCATGCCATCCCGGTAGTAGGCAAATGCCGCTTTCTCCTTGGGGCTGGCCGGCAACAACTTCAACAACAAATCCGCCAGCACCGTGAAGGTCTTATCAATAAAATTATCGTTGCGCTGGGAGCGGGGCATAGGCGTCAGGGTTCCACCGTGTACTGCACATGCACCGTTTTCACCCATTTTAACCGCTTAGGCCGGACCGCCACCCGCACCATCATCGTCGCCACCACCGGCAGCCAGTGCAGCATATACACCATCATCCGCAAAGACGCCCCCAGCAACCGCCAGCGGGAGTAGGTTTTTCCCTCCAGTTGCGCCAAGCCCCGCCAGGTAGACCCGCAAAACAGCAGCAGCATCACCCCCGTCAAGGGCCACAGCAACGGCGGATGTTTCGTCCACAGGGCCATTAACCCATCCGGGATCGTGGCTGCCGGCAACAAGTATTGGCTCAGGTAGGACACGCCCGTATCCCAGCGTTTCACTCCCCCCCAGGGCCAAAACAGCCAGGGCCGCCAGTAGTCCAAATAACGTTGGTACCCCCCTTCCGCCCAGCGATTGCGTTGATGCCACAGCGCCCGGAAATTGGTCACCCCCTCCTCCAGAACGCTGGGTGTGAACAAAAACTCGATATCCCAGGCGTCCAGATGCAACCGGAAGGTCAAATCCAGGTCATCCGTGAGCGTGCCTTCGTTCCAGCCCCCCACCCGCAGCAGGGCCGAGCGCCGCACAAACTGACCATTGCCCCGCAGTTCCGCCACGCCTCCCAGCCGCCGCCGCTGTTGTTGCAAAAACGCATCCAGCACCATTTCAATTTGCTGGCCCCGCAGCCACCAGTTTTTCGGTCCTGGAGCAATCGCCTTGCGCACCTGCACCGCACCGATGTGGGGTTGGCGAAACAGGGGTACAATCCAGCGCAGCAAATCCGGCGGCACCTGGGCATCCGCATCAAACACCCCAATAATTTCTCCCCGACTCAGCCGCAGGCCATCGTTGAGTGCCCCGGACTTACCGCCCCCTGCCCCTGCCGGTCGGTGCAGCACCCGCAGTTGGGGATATTCGGCGCACAGTTGGTCCAAAATCCGCCCCGTGCCATCCGTACTGCCGTCATCGATCACCCACAGCTCGTAATCCGGGTAATCCAACTGACCCAGGGAGCGCACCAGCCGTTCGATCACCGCCTCTTCGTTTTTGGCCGCCACCAGCAGACTCACCCGGGGCAAGTCAGCATCCTCCTCAAGCGTTGGTGGGGGAGCAGGAGACCCCTTGGCCCACAACAGGCGCAAAGCTTGCAGACCCATCACCGTCGTCAACAGCCACACCACCCAGGGACCCCAGGACACCCAGTGCAACGCAATCGTCCCCCCCCAGACTAGGGAGAGCACCACCACCGCCTTGCGCCGCCGTCCCTGGCCGTAGCGGTTGAAATCCCGGGGGGCAGGGTCATAACATTCCGGCTGTTCCCAGACCTGTTCGATGGCCATGTCCCCTCCTGTGCCTTTGCCCTCACTATACCGCGTCTGCTTCTAGCCACGCCAGCGCCTGGGTTAAGTGCCGTCGATCAATCCATATCTCCTGTTGCCGCTGGTCCGGATGCGTCAACACCCCTTGCCCGACCACACACCCGTAATCCACCCCCACTTGCCGCGCTATCCTCCAATAACATATCGGTTGATAGTTGGAGGAGAAAAACTCCAGTACCCGCGCCCCCGGCTGGCACCAGACCAAATTCGTCAAACCGGCACCGTGGGGGGCGACGATCCGTTGCGCCTGCTGAAACAACCCCACCTGCTGGGCGAAGCTTAAATCCTCCAGCCACACTGGTTGATAACCCCAAGTACGAAGTATTTCCAATACCTCTGGTTCATTCAGGACCCGCCGGAAACTTGCCCGCGAACGACTGATATAAATCCGGGGCTGGGTTTTCTCTGGGGGTTGGGCTAGGGATAGAAAAGTTTCCCGCAAAAACGTAAAGACCCAACCGGGTTTGAAGTAGGACATCCCCGGTAAACCCGTCAATGATGTCGCCACCACCGCTCGTGCTTGGATATGGCTATAGGCATCGGCCCAAAAGAGTTTTTTGCCCTCTAGACCCACCAGGTGCAACAGGGGTTGCAGTTTCTGGAGAGCAGGGACAAACCGGTTCACATAAATCGTGTCAATTTGCGACCAAAACTGAGACTGTTTAAGCAAGTAAAGCCGGGGCAAAACATCCACCAGCAAATGATAATAATTGCTGCCCCCCCTCACACTGGCAATGGTCCCCACCGTCTGGTTGAGAAGTTTCGCTGGGGGAAAAGGCAATGTACAAACTGTGCACTCTTGGGGTCGTCGCCCCGGTTCATCCCAACCGTCGTAAATCAGGCGTCCATCAGGAGCAATGACATCCCCATACTGACTGGCCACCCGCCCCTGGTTGATCCGGTAACAAAACGCCGCAGGTACAGCAAATTCCCTTTGGTAAAAACTGGGGGGCAGGGTGGTATCTGGCCCTATCCAAGAAGGGGGGTCGAGGGTTTCCCCATGGGCCGGCATAAGCACCTGATAGGCAGCCTGGTCAGGATGATGACGCCAGTAGCTTTCTGCGGATTCCCAATATCCCTGGGCCGGAACCCGCCCCCAAACCCTCAGCGCCATTCGGGTCCCATAGCGTCGCAGGGGTCGCCATACCCACCGCTTCCATTGACCAATCATGCCGTGCGTTCCTGGATGGGGACATAAGGGCGGTTGTGTTCCCCCACATAGATTTGCGTCGGCCGGAAGATGCGGTTGTGATTCAGTTGTTCCTTCCAGTGAGCCAACCAGCCAGCCACTCGGGCAATGGCAAACACCGGCGTGAATAAATCGTTGGGAATCCCTAGCTTGCGATACACCAAACCGGAGTAGAAATCCACATTGGGATAAATCCCCTTGTGGCCCAGGCGCTCCACCACCACCCGCTCGATTTCCAGGGCAATGTCGTAGTACTCGTCCGCCCCAAATTCATCAAACAGTTGTTTGGCCAAGTTCTGCAGGATAGTGGCCCGGGGGTCTTTCACTTTGTACACCCGATGGCCAAACCCAGGAATCCGGGCCTTTTTCTCCAGCAACCGGTCAATGTAGGGTTCCACGTTTTTCACCGAGCCAATTTCCTCAATCATCTGCATCACATCCTCGTTGGCCCCCCCGTGCAACGGCCCGGCCAGGGTGCCCACTGCCGACGCCACCACGCCGTAGGGGTCGGTCAACGTCGAAGCCGTCACCATCGCCGCAAAGGTGGAGGCATTAATGGTGTGCTCCGCATGGAGAATCAAGCAGGTATCTAACACCCGGGCTTCTAAAGGATGGGGCACCTGTTCCCGCAGCATGTAGAGAAAGTTGGCGGCGTAGTCCTGGTCATCGCGGGGTTGCACGGGGTCATTCCCCTTGCGGATATGTTCAAAGGCCGCCACCATGGTAGGGATTTTGGCCAGCAAACGCACCACCGCCGCGCGGATATAGGCCGGGTCATCCAACGTACGCCGGGAGTAAAACAGCCCCAAGGCCGCTGCCGACGCCTGGAGCGCATCCATCGGGTGACCGCTTTCGGGAAAACACTTCATCATGTCCCGGATGCGGTATTTGACGCGGCGATGGTAGGTAATTTCCCGTTCAAACGCTTGCAGTTCACTGGCGGTGGGCAGCTGACCCCAGATTAGCAAATAGGCCACCTCCAAAAAGCTGCTTTTGGCCGCCAATTCTTCGATGGGAATCCCCCGATACTCCAAAATGCCCCTTTGCCCATCCACATAACTGATGCTGGATTGGGTCACCGGTACTCCTTCCAATCCCGGGTAGTAATCGCAGGCCAAGGTGGTCATGGGCAGTGGTCGTATCCCGCTGTGAGTTATCCGCTCATTATATTACCGTCGCTGGGCGGCCCGTAGCTTCGCCGATCGGCAACGGGGATTCTGGCGCTGCTCCTGGGCATCAGGGGTTACGGGCTTAGGGGTGAGCACCTCCAACCGTACATCTCGGCGCAGGGCCCACTTCACCAAGCGGTCCTCTAAGCTGTGAAAGCTGATGACCACCAGCCGCCCCCCTGGTTTGAGCCAGTCCGGCGCCCGCTGCAAAAACCGCTCTAAGCTCTCTAGTTCCTGGTTGACGGCGATCCGTAGGGCCTGGAACACCTGGGTGGCCGGATGAAGACGTCGGTGCCGGGCTGCCGGGGGAACCGCCTGCCAAATGGCTTCCGCCAGCGCTTTGGTGTCATGGAACGGGCGTTGCTGCAGGATTTGGCGGACGATCCGGCGGGCGTAGGGAACTTCGCCGTAGCGGCTCAACAGGGTAACCAGCTCGGTTTCACTAGCCTGGTTGACCCAATCGGCGGCGGTTTGCTCCTGGCGGAGGTCCATGCGCATATCCAGCGGCCCTGCAAACCGAAAACTAAACCCCCGCGCCGGTGTGTCCAACTGCAGCGAACTCACCCCCAGGTCCGCCAGGATGCCGTCGAATTCGCCACCGGGGAAGTCGGCGTAATTGCCCTGCCACCAGGTCACGTCGTAACCCTGCAACCGCTGCTGGGCAATAGCCAGAGCTTGGCTGTCCCGGTCAATGGCAGTAAGGCGCACCCCCGGCACTTGCAGCAACAGGGCGCTGTGGCCCCCTAACCCCACCGTCGCGTCCAGGAAATGGGCACCGGGTTGCGGGCGCAGGTAGGTCAGCACCGCCTGGGGCAGCACAGGAATGTGACCAACATCCGGTATCATGGGTTACAGGTTCCCCCTTGCGGCCAATGCTAAAACAGCAAGGTCAGGGTTGGCAGCATATGGATGGGCGTTTATGAAAAAAATTGAAGCCATTATCCGTCCCTTCAAGCTGGATGAAGTCAAAATTGCCCTGGTCAATGCGGGGATCGTCGGCATGACGGTTTCGGAAGTGCGGGGGTTTGGTCGGCAGCGAGGTCAAACCGAACGCTATCGCGGCTCAGAATACACCGTGGAATTTTTACAAAAACTGAAATTGGAAATTGTGGTGGAAGACGACCAAGTGGACCTGGTCATTGACAAGATCATGGCGGCGGCCCGGACAGGGGAAATCGGCGACGGCAAGATTTTTATTACCCCCATCGAAGGGGCGATTCGCATCCGCACTGGGGAACGGGACGGCGAAGCCATATGACGCTAAAAGTAGGGATCGCCGGGTTGCGGGGAACGGTAGATAACCAGACAGACAACCTAACTCCAGGAACCATCCTCAGTTATGTTCAGGCCTTTGGGCAGTGGTTGCGCGCACAACACCCCCAGCCGACCGTGGTCCTCGGGCGGGATGGCCGCAATTCCTCCCCCCTGATTGCTGACCTGGTGCGGGCCGGCCTGCTCAGCGTCGGGTGCCGGGTGGTGGATTTGGGCCTGACCTTGACCCCAACCCTACAATTTACGGTCAGTCGCAGGCTGGATGTGCAGGGGGGCGTCATGGTCACGGCCAGTCACAACCCTCCCCCTTGGAACGGTTTGAAGTTTCTCGATGCCCAGGGATGGTTTCTATCGGCAACGGAGTGGCAGACCTTAGAAGCCCGGCGGCAGGCCTTATATCGCCCGGAAATCCCCTTGGACCAAGTGGGAGCAGCGACTCCTGACCCCGACGCCTTTAACGCCCACCAAAAGGCGGTACTGGCCATCCTGCCGGTGGACCTGATCCGGGCGCGGCGTTTTCGGGTGGCCTTGGATGCCTGCAACAGTGGCGCGGTGCTCTGGCAGAGGTTTTTGCAGGCGCTGGGGTGCGACGTGGTGGCCTGTCATACGGAACTGCACGGGTTTTTCAGCCGGACTCCAGAGCCGTTGCCAGCCCATTTGACCACCCTCAGGCATCTCGTACAGGCGGCCCATTGCGACGTGGGGTTTGCCGCTGACCCGGATGGGGACCGGTTGGTGCTGGTGGACGAGCAGGGCAACGCCGTTAGCGAAGAACACACGGTGGTCCTGTGTGCCCAGGAACGCCTGCATCACCACCCCGACGGCGTGGTTGTGGTCAATGTGGTGACCACCCATGCTCTGGAGTCCCTGTGCCCTGGCGCCCGGGTCATCCGTACTGCCGTTGGCGAACGCCACGTGGCCGTGGGGGTGCAGCAGCATCGGGCCATTTTGGGGGGTGAAGGCAGCGGCGGCGTTATCGTACCCCAGGTGCATCTGGCCCGGGATGGCCTAAGCGCCATGGGTTTGATCCTCAGTTGGCTGGCGACGACCGGACGTCCCTTGTCGCAACTGGTGCAGGCCATTCCCCCCTGGCAGAGCGTGAAATTAAAGCTCACCCCCACCGGTCTATCCACCCATGCCCTACAGCACCTGTTCCAGCAGTGGCAGCAGAAATCACCCCCTGTAGCCGCCCAACCGGAGCGCATCATTATTGGACAGCCGCAGCAGAGCATGGCCCTCGCCCTCAACGGCGACCAACTGACGCTGGACATTTCTCTCAATGGGTCCCACCTGACAGCTCAGGCGCACCATCCCCATCTATCTCGGCTTTGGCAGGCTTTGGATTTCGCCGCCTTGACCCTGGATACCACCGACGGAGTGAAGCTAGTGACGCCCCAGGCCTGGTTAGCCCTGCGCCCCTCCAACACCGAACCCATCCTCCGCCTGATAGGAGAATACCGGAGTTAAATCCCCAAGCGCCGCAGCAGCGCCCGTCCCTTCTGCTCGAACTGGGTCACCTGCTCCTGCAGAAACTGGCGATTCTCCTGCGGCGTTTCCAGCACCTGGCCGTCTTTAGTGAGTTTAAGACCCCGCCGCTCCAAAATCCCCCACACAAAGTCAAACGAGGGTTGCTGGCGTCGTTCTGCCAACAAAAACAGCAACTCCAAGTGGGACACCTTCACCCCGTTGCCAATAACCGGACTGGCCAAAAACTGTATTTCACCGTCTAGTTCTGCCCGCTGGATCACCGCCCGATTAAAGCCCTCCGTAGGGTTCCCCTGGCCGACGACCGGATGGGCATACCCCAGCCCCGTCAGCACAACCAACGCCTGGCCAATCTGCTGTAGGGTGATCCCCTGGGGCGACAAACGCTCTACTAGTTCCGCTACCGTGACCGGTCCCTGCGCCAATTGTGCCACCAGCGGTTCATACAGACTCGGTTGCAACTGCACCTGACCCGCCGTCGTTTGGTGCTCCAGCTTGACCGCCTCCGGCAACACCGTCAGGACAAAAGGCAGGGGTTGAAAATAGCGCACCTGCATGTCCCCGCTGATGGTCACCGGCCCCCGCACATACACATCCCGGCGAAATTGACCATTCAAGTAGAAATCCCGCACCAGCTCCCGCATCGCCACGTCATTGATTTGGGCCAGATGGTTAATCGCCTGGGTCGGCAAATTAAAGGCATCTATGTGGTCTAGGACATGGGCTGAGCCAACGTAGCTCAATTTCGCCGTGCTCATTTCGGCCATCACCTCATCCACCCACAAGGGATGCCAGTGCTGGTTGAAAAACTCATGTACCAGGTAGTGCACATTTTGGTTCTTAAACTGTTCCAGGCGGGGAGCCAGCCAGGGGTGTTGCAGATAAATCGCCTGGTTGTTTTTCAGCAGTTCAATCAACTCCAGCGCTGTTTTTAAGCGTTCGATCAAAGTACCGCTGGAGCGCTCCCGATGGGCTTGCATCAGTTTTTGTATCGGCGCCATAACACCCCACCCCGGCAGGGTATTGTAGGAGACATAGACCACCCCACCCACCTTCAATTTGCGGCGGATAAATTCCCGAATAACCCGGCGATTTTCCTCGCTAATCCAGCTATAGATGCCGTGGAGGCAAATGAAATCAAACTCCGGCAAATCCTCTTCCAGATACTCCTGAAAACTGGCATCGCTGAAGGTCACATTGGTTAAACCAGCGTCCGCCGCCAACTGGCGCGCCTGAGCAATATGGGTAGCATTGAAATCATTGGCGTAAAAACGACCCTGGGGATAGGCCGCCGCCAGTACATTCGTGGTCAGGCCGTAGCCGCAGGCCAACTCGCAGTAGGTAAAGGGCTGGTCCAACGGCCGAGGTTGCACCTGCTTGGTCAACAGGGAGAGATAGAGATTCGCCGGACTCAAATGGTGATAAAAGCCCTGGGTATAGGGAATTTCCGTTACGTAACCGTCCTGCCAGGTCGCCGCCATCGCCTGCCCCCACCCACGGGAACATTTTAACCCAGCAAAACCCGAAACTCCGTGACCCAGTTTTCGCTAACCAAATAAACCTCCCCGTGCAAGCGCTCCACCAATCTTTTCACCAGCGCCAAGCCCAGGCCCGTCCCGCCATATTGCCAGGGGTCATGGCTAGGAATGCGATAGAAATTGTCGAACACCCGTGCCTGTTCTTCCGGGGGAATGTCAACGCCGGTGTTGATCACCCGAAAGGCCCAATGACCCTCCCATCGTTGTATAGCCAAGGTGATGGTTTCCCCGGCGGGGGTGTACTTACAGGCGTTGTGCAGTAACTCCTGTAGGATGCGACTCAAGGAAGCACCATGGGTTTCCAGATGACAGGGCTGCTCGGGCAATTGCAGCACAAACGTTTGCTGGTGGGCGGCCATGCGCTCCCGCAACGGTGGCAACAGTTCATCGAGGATTTGTTGCACATCCACAGGTTCCTTGGGTAATTCCGTAGGGTCAGCATTCAACCGCGCCAGGTCCAACAGGTCGTTAATGAGTGCCGTTTCCCGCTGGGTGGCGGTTTTCAGAATAGTCAAATAGCGACGGATACCCGCTTGGTCATCTGCTAAAATGCCGACCTGCTGCAGGCGCAACTCCAACATTTTCAAAGCCAGGCCAATGTTGTGCATCGGCGAGCGTAATTCATGGGAGACAGTGCTGAGAAATTCATCCTTGAGTCTGTTGAGTTTTTGCAGCTCCACCACCTGGGCCTGGGCCGCCTTGTACAACTGGGACTGGCGTAGGGCAATGGCCAAATGCAACCCGACATGCTGAAGAATTTCAATTTCATTGGTCTGCCAGATGCGCGGGCCGCTGTTTTGATAGGCCGCCAATAGCCCCCACAACTGGTCGTTTAAAAAAATAGGAATCACGATCTGGGCACGGGCCTGAAATTGCTCCAACAGACGAATATGACATTCGCTAAAGCCGGAACGGTAAATGTCATTGCTCACCAGGATGTAGTGCTGCCGAAACCGTCCCCCCTGGGTTTCTTGCAAACAGGAGTCGGCCAAGGGGGTTTGCGGCCCGGTGATCACCTTTTGCCAACCAGCACCCACGGATTCCGCTAAAAAATAACCACTCCAGTCCGGGTTGAACTGATAAACCAAAACCCGGTCGCAGGCTAGAGTTCGCCGCGTTTCCTCTAAAACCACATTGAGGGTTTGATGAATGTCTAAGGATTCATGGATCGTTTCAATGATGATGCGCAGGAGGCCTTCTGCCTGGGCCTGTTGCTGCAACTGAATGGTGCGTTCCCGGACCCGTTGCTCCAGTTGTTCGTTAAAGCGCCGCAGTTGCCAATCCGCTTCCTTCTGGCCGGTGATGTCTGTAAAGACCGAATCCCAGATGGTGCTGCCGTCAGGTTGCCGCTCCGGTTGGCCCTGTCCCCGGATCCATTTGCACGTTCCCTGGGGGGTAACGATGCGAAATTCACAGTGACACGCGGTGAGCTGCTGCTGAGAAACGGCCAGGGAGGTTTGAACGGTGGGCCGGTCCTGGGGAACAATCAGTTGCCAGAAGGCCTGGGGATGTTGCTGGATCTGTTCGGCGGTGACGCCGTAGAGCTTTTCACAACCAGGGCTGACGTATAAAAAGGCTTCCCGCCCGTCCGGCCAGCGTTGATAGCGCCATATCGCCACCGGTAAGTTGTCTAGGATGTGTTGCAACAGGCGTCGGTTATCCGCCAGGGCCTGCTGGGTGTGTTTCAGTTCGGTAATGTCCACGGCAATGCCCAGTACCTGTTGGGGTTCGCCCTGCTCGTTGCGTTTGAAAATCCGGTCGCGACTAAGGAGCCATCGCCATTCCCCGGCTTTGGTGCGCATGCGATATTCCACCCGGACTTCGCCGGTCAGTTGGGGATCGAGTAAACGGGCGATGTTGGCTTGAATGATGGGTAAATCTTCAGGATGCACCAAGCGAGTAAATAATTCGCTCCCTAAAGCTTGGATTTCAGCCGGTGTATAGCCCAAAACCAGTTCGATTTCCGGGTTGATAAAGACGTTCCGTTGCTGCTCGAGGTCATAGACATAAATAATGGCCTTGGTAGCGGTGACAACGCGCTCCAAAAATTCCTTGTTTCTTTCCAGCTCTAACTTGGCCGTTTCGGCGGCGGTAATATCCAAAATAATGCCATCCCAAAAACGCTCATTACCTCGCCGCCGCATCTGGGAGCGACCCTCTAGCCATTTCACCTTCCCCGACGGGGTGATCACCCGCCATTGACAATGCCAGGGAGTTTCCTCCTGGATGGCCGCCTGCACGGAAGCCCAAAGCTTGTCTAGGTCGTCGGGGTGGGTGTATTTCTGCCAGAGGGTGTGGGGGTCGGCCATGATGGTGGCAACGGGCAGCTCAAAAATCTCCTCGGCATAGTCGCTGACATAGCTCAAGTGGGCGGGACGGTCGGCGCTGGCCGGATGGTAGCGGTACACTACCCCTGGCAGATTCTGGATGAGGGTGGCAAGAAATTCCCGGCTCTCCCGCAGCTCCTGTTCGGCCCGCCGCAGTTCGGTGACATCCCGCCCCACCGTCTGGAGCGCCAAAAGCTGTCCCTGCTCGTCAAATAGACCCAGGGTGATGCATTCAACGTAAATGATTTGCCCCTGTTTGGCGCGCACCGGTTTCGTAAACGAAAAGATGGGATGGTCAGGGGTCAGGGCTTGGATTTTTTGTTCGAGAAAGATCAAGTCTTGCGGATCGGCGATAAAGGCGTCCCACTTTTGCCCGACCAGTTCCTCTAAGGTGTAACCCAGGGCCTGGCATAAAGCTAGATTGGCAAAGGTGATGGTGGTGTCCGCCAGGGAATACACCAGTAAGTCGGTTTGATACTCCACCAAATTGCGATATTTTTGTTCGCTCTCGATGAGCATTTTTTCTAGGGTTTTGGTGGGGGTAATATCGGCCGTGGCACTCAGAAAACCCACCACTTGCCCCTGGTCACTACGCAGTACGGTGAGATAGGAGCGCACCCAAATGGTGTCCCCCTGAGGTCCCTGGAGGCGGTATTCCCATTCCTGGTCCCTAGGCGACTGAAGTGTATCCCGCCAGGCCGCCTGTAACCATTCCCGGTCCTCCGGGTGAATCCGGTTGACCCACCGCTCCCCTAGCAACTCCTGCAGGGGTGCTTGAAGCATTCTCACCAGGGTATCATTGACATAAATGCATTCCCCTTTAGCATTGGCCAAACCGACACCAATGGGTAGGGAGTTGAGTAGGAAGTAATAGGGTTGGTCTTCCAAGTCCGGTTGCCGGAATTGCCCATCGGTGGCCTGAAGCATTAACCCCAAATGGGCTGCCAGAGCTTCAGCCTGCTGATCAATCCTTTCTCCCGGCGCCTGATTCCAGCAAATCACCAACCAGCCCCACCCCTTTTGCCGCACCAGCACGGGGAAAAACCAGGTTTCCCTGGTACCTTCGTGGACTTTTTGGGGTTGCCAGGTGGCCGGTAGGACCAAGTTTGCCAGCAGCTCCCCGGCCTGTAGCACCAACTGTTGCTCCCGATAGAGGGCGATTTGCCGCGCTCCCCACTCCCCCTGTAGCCTTGTCAGGACAGAATGAATGACCTCGCCGATGGATATCCCTGCCTGCAGTTGCTGGGTGGCTCCCTGTAAAACCAGCGCAAATTCCCCGGAATGCATTCGATTGCTTGGTCGCTTGCTAAACCGCGTTTATTTTATCTGTTCAAGTATAATAAAAACTTTGCCAAAATTACAAGTACGAACAAATAGTTATATGGTTATGATTTGCCTTAGCGGGGAGGGGCGTTGAATTCCGTATTTTTTCGGATGTGACGGGCTGAGGGGCTACAGGTAGTCGGTGACGCCTGCTTTGATCAGTTGCCAGCCGGTGGGGGTTTGTCGGATTTCCACCAGGGCGCCAAAGTCGCATTGAATTGGGGGCTGGTCGGGTAGAAGTCCCCATGTCGCTCCCCAAACGGAGGCGCCGTGACCGACGAGCAGTAGGTTGCCGGGAAATTGCTGCACCAACGCCAGGGTCACCTGACCAGCGCGGGCGATGGCGGCTAACCCGTCTTCAGGATAGGTGGGGGTGTATAGGGAGGTATAGCTGGGGTCAATTTCGGGAAACTGTTGCCGGCGGGTGTCCGGGTCCCGTAATCGGGGAGCAGCGGCAAACAATTCGCAGGTCAAGGATTCGCTCAAACCGTCTTCGACATAAATCGGCAGTCCTTTGCTGTGGGCGACGGGTTGGGCTGTACGCAGGGCGCGCCAGAAGGGGGAGCTGAAGATGTAATCCAGGGGCCGGTCGGCAAAAAAACGGGCCAGTTGGTGCGCCTGCGCCTGACCCAGGGGCGATAAATCCGGATCGTCGGGGTAGGGGGCTTGGCGGCGCCAGTGGGGGTTGTCGGCATCCTCCCGGTGCATGTGGCGCACGATCCAGATGGTTCGCATCATGTCCACTCTAAATTGCCAGGAAAAGCGCGATCCCCTATATTGGGCCCTAGGATGCGGCGTGAGATCAACTCCTATGGCCATGATGGAAATCGGTAAGGTTCTCATGCTGATGGGTGCGGTGATGTTTGGGGTGGGTTTGCTTTTGTTTTTCAGTGGCCGGTTTTCCTGGTTGGGCCGCCTGCCGGGAGACGTCACCATCAGCAACGGTGATTTCACCTTGATTGCCCCCTTCGGAACGATGCTCCTGCTCAGTCTCCTGTTTACCATTGTTCTGAATGTCCTCGTTCGGCTGGGGCGCTAGCTCGGTAAATTAGGTGCGTTGTGATCTGGTACTCGCCGGGGCGGATAGGTTAAACTCTCACCCAGTGACGTGTTTCAGGTGTGGACATGCCGGTAGCTGCTGACCCCACGGGCGTTTTGTTGATGGTCCTGCTAAGCCTGATGGTGATTTATGGGGCCAGCCGACTGGGGGGAGAACTCTGCGCCCGGTTTGACCTGCCGCCGGTGCTGGGGGAATTGTTGGCCGGGGCGGTGATCGGTGTGTCGGTGCTGCACCTGCTGGTTTTCCCGGAACATGGCCTCACGGGACAGGATTCCCTGCTGATGCGGGGGGTGCAGTCGTTCCTGCATCTGTCGCCGGAGGTGCAGGAGGCCACCTTTGCCGCCCAGGGGGAAGTGGTTAGCCTGTTGGCGGAATTAGGTGTCATTATTTTGTTGTTTGAAATTGGCCTGGAATCTAACTTGCAGGAATTGCTGCGGGTGGGGGTGCAGGCGGCCCTGGTGGCGGTGGTGGGGGTCACGGTGCCCTTTGTGGCAGGGACGGTGGGGTTAATCACCCTCTTTCATGTACCCACGGTGCCGGCTATTTTTGCCGGAGCGGCGCTGACGGCCACCAGCATCGGTATTACCGCGAAGGTGCTGGCGGAGTTGCAGCAACTGAGTTCGCCGGAGGGGCAGGTGATCCTGGGGGCGGCGGTGATGGATGACGTGTTAGGCATCATCATCCTGGCGGTAGTGGCCAGTTTGGCTAAAAACGGTGAGGTGGAACTGGGGCGGGTGCTGTATTTGATCGTGGGGGCGGCGGTGTTTTTGGTGGGGTCGGTGGTATTGGGCCGCTGGTTGAGTCCCCTGTTCGTCACTCTGGTCAATAACATGAAAACCCGCGGCAGCTTGCTCATCATGGCCTTGATTTTGATGGTCCTGCTGGCGGTGATTGGGGCGGCAATTCAGTTGGAGGCGATTTTGGGGTCCTTCACGGCGGGGCTCATTCTTTCGGAAACGGAGCGGCAACAGGACCTGGAGGAACAGGTGCTGCCCCTGGCGGACTTTTTTGTGCCCATCTTCTTTGTGTGTGTGGGGGCGCGCACGGATTTCGGTGTATTCAACCCAGCGATTCCGGCTAACCGGGAGGGACTGGTACTGGCGGCGTTTTTGGTGGTGGTGGCGATCTTGGGCAAGGTGGCCAGTGGCATCGGCGCCGGCTGGGGGGAAACCAAACTCAATCGCCTGGCGGTGGGGGTGGGCATGATCCCGCGGGGGGAGGTGGGGTTGGTGTTTGCCGCCGCCGGGTCCAGCAGCGGGGTGTTGAACGATGCCCTGGATGCGGGTATTGTGGTGATGGTGATTCTCACCACGTTTCTGGCGCCGCCCCTGTTGCGTCTGGTGTTCCCCAGCCAACCGGCTACCCCCGTGCCGACCGCGGAACCCCATGTCTAGCCCCGAGTATGCCCAACTCCAGCGCTGGTTGCTCCAGACGACCGCGGTCCTGGGAGGTATAGTTTTTGCCCTTTGCTGGGGGGTTTACGGCCTGGATACCGGGCTCAGCTATCTGCTGGGGACGGTGGTCGGCCTGATGTACCTGCGTCTGCTAGCCCGGAGTGTGGCGACCCTGGGCTTGACGTCAACTCGGTTTTCCCCTCTGCCTGCGGCCCGTCTGCTGCTGGTGGTAGCCCTGTTTATCCTGGTGGTGCGCCGCCCCCATTTGCATCTGCTGCCGGCGATCCTGGGTTTTCTGACCTACAAGCTGGCCATTTTGCTCTACACGATGCAGGTGGTGCTAACGGGGAGCCAGGACCAGGTTCGCCCCACTGCTGCTGAGCGCCCATTGCCGCAGCCACCGAGTCAGGAACCGCTCCCCCACCCGTCGCGCCACGTACTGGGCGAACTGGCTCGTCTCCGGGCGGAGCAACAGGCGGGAGATCAGGGGTAACAAACGCCGGGGTTCAAAGCCGGGACTGCTTTGCAGGATTTGCCACAGGGACCGCAGGTGCTCCCAGGCGGTTGGCGTCACAGCAGGAGTCGGCGGCGCCGGTTGACCGTTGGTGAGCAACTGTCGCCACAGGTGTTGGCCCCACTGGTCGAGCCCGACCGCCAGTTCCTCCGCCAATTTCTCCCGGATAAAGTGCCCCCGTTCCGAAAACAGGAAATCCCCCACCTGCAGGAGCACTCTTTCCAAGTCGAAGTCCTCGCTGTTGGCCGCATTTTTCAGCAGATTCTCCAGGCGATTCCAGCGGAAGGTGCCGTCTTTGAACAACAAATCCCGCAGGGACTGGCGCAATTCCGGGGCCGGGTCGGTGAGCAAACGCTTGGCCACGTAGGGATAGGCTACACTCAGCACCTTGAACTCCGGGTCGATCGTGATGGCAATCCCCTCCAGGGTCACCAACGACCGGATGATCAGGGCATAGTAGGCCGGCACCTGAAAAGGGTATTCATACATCAGTCGTGAAAGCCGGTCGGTGATGCTTTTGATATTGAGCTGGGAAACGCTAGCGCCCAGTGCCCCCGCCGGCCCCAAAATTTCGGTAAAGGCTTGGCTCAAGGCTGGTTTGATGGGGGTCAAATCCGTGTCGGGCGTCAAAAACCCGAGGTTCACGTAGTCCTGCGCCAGAGCCTCGTAATCCCGGTTGACCATGTGGACGATGGCGGTGATCAACCCATAGCGCTGCTGGGGACTGACATAGCTCATCATGCCGAAGTCCAGGTAGGCCAATTGGCCGTTGGGCATGGCCAGCAGGTTGCCGGGGTGGGGGTCGGCGTGGAAAAAGCCGTGTTCCAACAGTTGCCGCAGGGAACACTGCACCCCAATCGCCACCATGCGTTTGGTATCCAAACCGACCGCCCGCATTTGCTCGATATCGGTCAATTTGATGCCGTCAATCCACTCCATGGTCAGCACCCGCCGCCGGGTCAAATGCCAGTAGATTTTGGGCACGTAAATATCGGCCAAATGACCGTACAGGCGGGCAAACTTTTCCGCGTTCAGTCCCTCCTGGGTGTAGTCCATTTCCTCGTACAAGCGGGTGGCAAATTCATCCAAGATGGCCACCAGGTCGCTGCGGATGCGTTTGACCCGCTTTTTCACCCAGGCCAACAGATGGCGCAGGATGTAAAGGTCTAGGCTAATTTGGTCCACCAGACCCGGTCGCTGGACTTTGACGGCTACCCATTCGCCGCTAGGCAACCGGCCTTTGTACACCTGCCCCAGGGACGCTGCCGCCACCGGTTGGGGGGACAACTCAGCAAACAGTAATTCCGGTTTTTGGCCCAGTTCCTCCTCAATAAACCGGTAGGCCACCTCATTGGGAAAGGGGGGTAATTGGTCCTGGAGAAGCGTCAATTCCTCCAAGTAAACCGGGGGCACCAAATCGGGCCGGGTGGACAGGGCTTGTCCAATCTTAATCGCCGCCGGTCCCAAGGACGTCAACAACTCCCGGAACTGCTGCGCCCGCTGGGCTTCCCGCCGCTGGAGCTGCCCCGTCAGCCGGTCCCATCCCAATTGCAGGGCAAACCACAACAGTGGCCCCACCACCGCCAACGCCCGTCGCCACACCCGCCAGCGCTGGGCATCATACACCTGGGCAATTCGTTGGGGGTCGTACCGTTGCGCCGCTGCTTCCGGTAACAAGGCCACCACCATCCCTGCCTCCTCCATTTGTAACGGATTGTAACAATCATATCCTGTCTTGGGGAGATTCGGTAAAAGGGCTGCCTAGCGGTACAATAAAACCCGTTACCCGACGTAGGCGCTATGATTTCCAGCAATGATTTTCGACCTGGTGTCACCATTGAGCTTGACGGTTCGGTGTGGCGGGTGGTGGAGTTTCTGCACGTCAAACCGGGAAAAGGCTCGGCCTTTGTGCGCACCACCCTGAAGAATGTGCAAACGGGTAAGGTGCTCGAGCGGACCTTCCGGGCCGGGGAAATGGTGCCCCAAGCCATTTTGGAAAAACGCACCATGCAGCACACCTACCGGGAGGGGGACCAGTATATTTTTATGGACATGGAAACCTACGAGGAGCGGCGGTGTTCTCCCCAAGAGCTGGGCGACCGGGCCAAGTACCTCAAGGAAGAAATGGAAGTCACCATCGTCACCTGGAACGACCAGATTCTGGAAATTGAGTTGCCCAACACGGTGGTCCTGACGGTGGTGGAAACGGACCCGGGCGTGCGGGGGGATACGGCCACCGGCGGCACCAAACCGGCCACCTTAGAAACCGGCGCCCAAATCCAAGTGCCCCTGTTTATCAATGTGGGGGACCGTATCCGGGTAGATACCCGCACCGATACCTACTTGGGACGGGAATGAGCGTGGAATTGACCTTTCAGCAACTCCAGGAGCTGCTGTTGACGCTGCATCGCACCAATATCACCACCTTTAGTCTCAAGAGCAATGGCTTTGAACTGACCATCGAGCAGGGCCAGCCAGGGATGTCTGCACCCAGCCCCACTCCTGTCTCCGTAGCGTCACCGGCCCCCTCTGACAAACCCACCGCCGAACCCAAGGAAATCAAGCGGGGCGTTGACGTCACCTCCATGATGGTGGGGACCTTCTATGCTGCCCCGGCGCCCGGGGAACCCCCTTTTGTGCAAGTGGGCGACCGGGTGCGGGCCGGACAGACCCTGGGCATCATCGAGGCCATGAAAACCATGAACGAGCTAGAGGCCCCGGTCAGCGGGGAAATCCTCGAAATCTTGGTGGAAAACGGTCAACCCGTGGAATTCGGTCAAGTGCTTATGCGGTTGCGGCCAGAATAGGTCCCCAGCACAGGGCGCCCACGTAGTCTGGTCCCAACGCCAAGGGTTGCCATTGCGCCGGCCATCCCCCCCCAAGACCCAAGGAGGTGCCGAGGGTTGTTTCTAACCCAGAAAAATGTCGCAAAAGTCCCGCCAGTCCTGTTCCCCAGCCTTTGGCATAGGCTTCTTTCGCCGTCCATGTCTGTAGAAAAAACCGCGTCTGCTGGCTGGGGGGCAATGTCTGCCACAGGTGTTGCTCTCGCCGGGTGCAATAGCGCTTGACCAGACGATCCAGACAGGCCAACGGGCGCACCTGCTCCAGGTCAATGCCCACTCTATACAGGCGACTGACCGCCACGACCAGCTTGGTGCCGCTATGACTCAGATTGAAGTGCAGGGAATCGTCCGGCAAAACCAACTTGCCCCAGCGGTTACGAACCAAACATAAATCCTGTGGGGAAACCCCCAAGTAACGCCCCAGCAACCACCGCAGGATGCCCCGGCTGAGGGAAAACCTGTGGCGTTTTTGGGGGCAGGACAATCCAGCCATTTCCGCGTAGTCTGCAGGGGTCAGCAGCGCCGCCAACGCCCTAGTCCCCTCTGCCCCAAGACCTTGGACCTCCAGGTGATATACCTCAATCCCAGCGACCCCGACATCAGGCAGTGCCGATACAAGGGGTTGTTCAGCCAGCATCACTGGTTCATCTTTTCCAGGACAGCCACCGCCGACGGGGACGACCGGTTCAGGTAGTTGAAAATCCAGAACTTGATCATGGCATCCAGCACCACCGGCACCGTGGCAATAAAGGCGTAAATAAACCGGCGGTTGGGCGTCATGCCGAAGTGTTCCGATACCGTCTCCAGCAACACCTCCCACCCTTCCACCGAGTGAAAGCCCACAAACAGGTCCGTCACCAGAATGAAAATCAAGACCTTGGTGGGGTCGTTCAGATTGCGGAAAAAGCGGTCAATAAAGCCCCAGAGCACCGGGAACTGGTCTTGCCCCAAACGCGCCACCACCAGGAAAACCGCCACCCCCGTCAAATCCGCCAACAAATTGGCCAGGCCGTCCACCGCCCGGTAGGCATTCTTACGAAAAATTTCCAGCGCTTTTTCCTGCAAGGCTTCTTCCCGGCGGGTGGAAAAGTCTGCATTCAACCCCAGTAAGTGGGTAAACTCCATCGTTTCTTTATAGCGCACAAATTCCTCAATCATTTCCTCCCGGATTTCCTCCCGGAAAAAGGGCCGGACACTGGTGGGGTGCACATCAATAAATTTGTCCAGCAGAGGAGCATAGACAAGATTTTTCGTCAGGATTTGTGTCAGTAATGGCAAGAGCAACAACAGGCACAAAAACCGGATCGCCATCTGCCCTTGACGCCGGAACGCCCGAATCTCCTCCACCACCTTCTCCTCATAGCCGGGTTGCAGTTCTTGGGTAAATTCCTGCAGGGTGGTTAGGAAGGAGCCACTCTCTTTTTTCAGCCGGCGATTCAAGGGAGATTCCTCATCCTCAGTTCCGGTTTTGTGCGCTTTAGCCCGTTGGCGGTAGGGCGCCGTCACCTGCTCGATGAAATTCAGTTTTTGCAAAACCTCCTGCTCCAGCTCCAGAGGCAACTCGTCGTGGTTCACCAAAAAATTGAGGGCGTGGAACTGGGTCAGATGCAGCCGGATCGTCAACAACTGCCGGTCGAGAATACCTTGCAGGTAACGCGCTTGTGCCGGGTCCGGGAATTGGGTCGGTGTTAAAGCCCGTCCATAGCGCTCCTGTAGGGTCTGGATCCGTTGGGCCGCCCGATAGGCTCGTTCCAGGTTGCGATGGGCCTGCTTGAGAAGCCAACTATTCCAACCGCCCGCCACCCGTCCCCAATCCGTGGTCATGAACCCAGGGCACTCACTCCGCCGCTATTGTAGATCGGGCATCAGCCCACTTGCCGTGAAACCCCAAAGGGACCACCACCGGCAATGCTAGACGACAACAGGGACCGTCGCTAAAGTGGCGCGCCGGGAAAATCCACAATTCACTGCGCCGGTCATGACTGTTGAAAATCAGGTTGAGCAAATAATCCCCCGTTTCCCCTGGCGCATACACCGGTTCCATACAGTAATAGCCCACACCGCAATCCCACTCCCGCCAGGTTTCCGTTTGCCGGTCGTAACAGCCGATGACGCTGTCCATTTCCGTCACAATGTTGGCGTCGGCCCGCTTCATCGAGCAGTAGGTGTAACGCCAGGGCTGGCCCACCACCGCCTCCGGCACCACCGGAAATTCGCAATTGCGGTCCGTCAAGGGCGTGGCCCGTTGCAGTTTGCCGGTGCTCACCGCCAATTCCATTTCCCAGAGTTGACTGGGAGCCGGCGTCACCGGATCGCCCCTGCTGACTTCCCGCAGATATTCATTGGTGGCAAAGTCCCCATAGCGCACCAACTGCACCCGAATCACCCCCTCCTGAACGAGGCACCCATTAGCGAAATGCCATTGAAACCAGGGCGGCGCTTCCGCACGGGTGACCACACGGAAACACTCGCGGTCAATGATCAGAATCTGCGTTCCCCATTCAGGCTGCCATTCCAACGCTTCGCTGTAGCTTTTTTGGTTCAGGATCAAGGGCAAAAAGTTCAGGCGCACCGGTGGAATGAAAAAGACCAGATAGGGGCCGGCCAACACAAAGTCATGGATCAAGGGAAATCCGGACAAGGGGATGGCAGCGCGCTGACGAATCCGGCCATCCGGCCCACTGCGATAGAGATGTAGGGTGCCCTGCCAGCCCAAACTCACCCCAAAGTTGTAGATGTCTCCCGTCAAGGGATCCCGTTTAGGGTGGGCGGCATAGGGGGTGGTGGGCGTTAAACTCCCTAGCAAATCCAACCCCCAAGTCGCCAGGGATTGCCGGTCCAACTGATGGGGCGCCCCGCCTTCCCACAGGGCCAGCAGCCGGTCTGGCAAAGGTAGCACCGACGTATTGGCGCAATTTTTCACATTTTTGCCGAAAATGCGCTCCCACAAGGACCCCGGCGCCGTCATGCCGTAGTTGGCAAATAGATACCGCCCGCTTTTTTCCTCCGCCTGGTAGCCCTCCGTCTGCACATAGCGCAACAAACCCGTCGCCCGTCCCCCGGTGAAATGCACCGCCAGAATCGCCCCATCCCCATCGAACCAGTGACCCACCCGCTGGTGGCCCCGCGTCAATCGCCCCGGCCCATTCCGGTAAAACGTTCCCCGCAGGTCCGGTGGGATATGCCCCTCCAGCACCGGTAAAGCTACGGGACCGAACTCAACCGCCGGCGTCAAGATAGCCGCTTGCCAGGGATGGGCCATGGTTCCCTCCAGAGGCCAAGGTTGCTGCTACAGACTATAGCAGCGATGACTCGGCGGGGCTCACCCCGGTCAGCTCTCGGGCAAGGGCCTATGATTTAAGTCAACCAGGGGTCGAGCAGTATGCTGAGCGGACCATGGCTGCGTTTAGCGGTCGTTTCCCTGCTGGGTAGTGGGGTTTGGGTCTGGTGTCCTGTCAGCTTGGGCCAACCCCCAGCTACACCTCCTTCCCAGGGACAACCCCGCGCAGAGTTGGTGGAACACCTGGCCGAGCAGATTTACCAGCAAATCTCCCAACTGGAAGAACAAGGCAACTTAGCGGCTGCTATTTCCCTGGCAGAGTACTTGGCAGTCTTGCTCTATCGTAACCTTGGCGGCAGTCACCCCCTACTGGCGGATGCCCTCAACCTCATAGGCAGACTCCAGACGGAGCAGGGGAACTATGCAGCCGCTTTGCCGCTCTACCAGCGAGCATTGGCCATTCGTGAAGAGATACTGGGCCCCGAGCATCCTGAGGTGGCCTTCACCCTCAATAACCTGGCCAATCTCTACCGGATCCAGGGCAACCACCAAGCGGCATTGCCCCTTTTACAGCGGGCCTTAGCCATTGCCGAAAAGAGCTTGGGGCCCCGCCATCCTGAGGTGGCCATCACCCTCAACAAC
The DNA here is from genome assembly GCA_039794565.1 of Gloeomargarita sp. SRBZ-1_bins_9. Taxonomy (NCBI): domain Bacteria; kingdom Bacillati; phylum Cyanobacteriota; class Cyanophyceae; order Gloeomargaritales; family Gloeomargaritaceae; genus Gloeomargarita; species Gloeomargarita sp. SRBZ-1_bins_9. The sequence continues at coordinate 33,725 of JAUQVX010000011.1, forward strand.
CTGGCACTTCTCCAAGCCGAGCAACAAAACTACCCACAGGCGTTGTCCTTGTATCAGCGCGCTTTAACCATCCTGACCCAGGCATTTGGGGAAAGCGATCCCTATGTCGCCACCGTGCTGACCAATTTGGGGACATTGCATCAGGCGCGCCGGGATACTGCAACGGCCTTGGCCCTTCTGCAGCGGGCCCTAGCCATTCGCCTACAAATTCTCCCCTCCGACCATCTCGACATTGCCAATAGCCTGAATAACTTAGCAGCCCTCTATTATGACCAGCGGGATTACTCGGCGGCCCTCCCCCTGTACCAGCAAAGCCTAGCCCTGGTTCAATCCCGGCTGGGGACAACCCACCCCATCGTGGCAACGGTCCTCACTAACCTGGCTTTGGTCTACTGGCAGCAGGGCGACCTGAACCAAACCCTGGCCTTACTGAAGCAGGTCCAAGACATCGAAGAACACAATCTCCGTCAAAACCTGGTGGTTGGTTCTGAAGCGTACAAGCGCAACTATATGACCACCTTTCGCGACACCACCGACGCTGTGATCTCGCTCCATTTGCAGGTTCTGCCTGCCAGTGCTGAGGCCACCCACCTGGCCCTGACAACGATTTTACGGCGTAAGGGACGGCTGCTGGATTTCCTTAGCCAGAACCAGGCGCGCCTACAACGGCAACTAGCGGCTGCGGAGCAGGCCAAACTGCAACAGCTCAGCCAACTGCGCACCAGAATTGCTCGCTTGGTGTTTGACCCCGTGACCGCCCCAGACCCTTCGCTGGTGTCCCAATTGCGCCAGGAAGCGGACCAACTGGAGGCGGAACTCAGTTTGCGCAGTGCTGCCTTCCGGGAACTGACCCAGCCGGTCATAGTCAGGGACGTCCAACGGTGGATTCCGACCGATGCCGCCCTAGTGGAATTTATCCGTTATCGCCCCTACAACCTGCAGACCAACCGCTTTGATGAACCCCGCTATGGGGTATATGTACTGCGGGCAACCGGCCAACCCCAGGGAAAGGACCTCGGTCTAGCGGTTGATATTGACGCCCAAGTCCGTCAGGCCTACCTACGCCTGGCCGACCCCCGTTCCCCCAAGGAAGCATTGCAACAGGCAGCCCAAGCGCTCGCGGCACGGTTAATCACCCCTATTCGGTCGTGGCTGGGCCAGGCGACCCACCTACTGATTAGCCCCGATGGCGAACTCAACAGGATTCCGTTTCCGGCCCTGGTGGATAGCAAGGGGCAATATTTGCTGGAGTCCTACCTAATTACCCTACTGACCTCCGGGCGAGAACTCCTGCGGATGACATCGCCACCGGGAGCCGCCACTGCCCCGTTGATCGTAGCTGATCCCAGCTTTGGTGACCCCCCCCAGCAGTCTTTCGCGTCCCCATCCTGGGCCAACATAGGTCTGCCGGATGGATTCCATCTCACCTTTACCCCCTTGCCAGGTACGGCCCAGGAGGCCCAGGCTATTAAAGCGCTCCTACCCACAGCTCGCCTATTGACCCGGACAGCAGCGACAGAATCAGTGGTCAAAGCTGCCACAGCACCCCAAGTTCTCCATTTGGCAACCCATGGCTTTTTCCTGGCCAACTGGTCCTCAAAAGGACCCTGGGAAAACCCACTTTTGCGGTCGGGATTGGCCTTGGCCGGGGTCAATCAACGACACAGCACTTCGCCAGCAGATGATGATGGAGTGCTTACAGCCCTAGAGGTAACCAGCATGCATCTGCACGGTACAGCGTTGGTGGTTCTATCGGCCTGTGACACGGGGCGGGGGGAGGTGGTCAACGGCGAAGGGGTCTACGGGTTACGGCGAGCCTTCACATTGGCAGGGGCGCGGTCCCAGGTGAGTACCCTGTGGAAGGTGGATGACCAAGCCACTCGAGACATTATGGTGGCGTTTTACCAGAACTTACGCCGGGGCCTGGGAATTACCGAAGCCCTCCGACAGGTGCAACGAGAGCGGTCAAAGCGGGAATCGCCCTACTACTGGGCAGCCTTTGTGGCTAGCGGCGATTGGTCTCCCCTACCCTGGCGACGGCCATGACGCCGCACCCCCCAGATAACCCCTAGCTAGGAGAGGACCTATAATGGGGGGTGGCCATGCCAGCCCGGTTTGGCGTGGGTCAGCCGTCGCGACCAGGTATCTACCTGTCCCATGGTCTCCCCCCTTTACCGCATCTGCTTTGTCGGCGGCAGTCGCTACCAGCGTCCCTTGAATCCGACCCAGCGCAAGAAGTTTGTGCTGCTTAGCCGGCTGGGGCCAGTCCATGTCATTGGCTTTTCCCGGGATTGGCAGCCCCGATTTTTTCAAGAAGAAGCCTATTTTTACCTCCTACCCAATTGGCCCTGGCCACCCCTTCGCTACATACAGTTTCTGCTGGTGGTACCCCCCATCTTGCTGTGGCTTGTCTGGCGACAGCGGATTCAGGTGGTGATTGCCCAGAGTCCCTATGAAGCCCTGGCGGTTTTGCCGGTCAAAAAACTGGCCCAACTAGCCCATCACCGACTGTGTTTAGTGGTGGAAAGTCACAACGATTTTGAAAATTATCTGTTTTTACAGCGGCGGGTTTGGTGGCCTGGGCTTTACAAGGGATGGATGCGTTGGGTTGCCCGGTTAACCCTCGGTCAAGCTGACGTATTACGGGCGGTTTCCCGCGCCACCGCTGACCAACTCCAGGCTTATGCCCCAGGCCGACCGATGGTTACCTTTATCGCCTGGACAGACTTGGAGAGTTTTTATGCAGCCGGCGATGCGGTGGGGGAAACGGCGAAGGAATTAACGGTGGTTTATGCCGGTGTGTTGATTCCCTGTAAGGGCTTGCATCACCTGGTGGCAGCTTTTGGGCAAGTGGTTCAGCAGGTACCCTCGGCCCGCCTAACAATCATTGGCCGTCCTGAAAATAGGGCATATGCCCAGGGGCTGACGCAACAGGTTAGGCAGGCTCATTTGCAGGAGCATGTCGCTTTTCTACCGGAGATGCCCCAGCAGCAATTGGCCGCGGAAATGGCTAGGAGTACGGTTTTGGTTTTGCCGTCGTTGGCGGAAGCTTTGGGGCGAGTTTTGCTGGAGGCCATGGCTACGGGTACACCGGTGGTGGCCAGTGCAGTCGGGGGTATCCCGGATGTGGTGCGGGACGGGGTCAACGGTTTCTTGGTCCCACCCGGCGATGAGGCAGCCCTGGCTAGACGCCTGGTGTATTTACTGCGGCATCCTGAGGCGGCCCACACCATGGGACAACGGGGTCGGCAAATGGTCAAAACCTTCTTTAGCCCCGAACGCTACTACCAGGGCTACGCAGACCTCTGTCGGCTATGTTTAGGGCGATGAATCTCCTGGTGTTTAACTTGGCCACGGATGCCCATCATCCCCTGCTTGGGTTCACCACCCTGTGGTTGAACAAACTAGCAGAACGGGTGGCGGCTATCCATGTCATCACCATGCGGGCCGGTGTACTGCAGTTGCCAAAGAATGTCCAGGTTTATTCCTTGGGCAAAGAACGGGGCTATAGTGAACCCCGGCGGGCTGTGCGCTTCTATAGATTTCTCTCTCACATCCTACGTCATCACCGGATTGATCTGTGTTTTTCCCACATGACGCCCCTGTTGACCAACCTGGCGGCCCCGCTCCTGAAACTGCACCGGATTCCGATTGTTACGTGGTACGCCCACCCCAGCCTCACCCGCCAATTGAAACTGGCCCATTTTTGGTCGGACCGGATGGTGAGCAGTCTCCCCACCGCCTACCCCTATCGCCAGGACAAATTGGTGGTCGTCGGCCAGGGCATTGACACGGATGTATTCCAACCGGCTGCCGGGGAGAAGGAGTGCCCTGATCAACCCCTCATCTTGGCGGTGGGGCGGCTGTCGCCGGTGAAGGATTACGGGACGTTGATTGCGGCGGTGGCCCGACTGGTGTATCAGGAGCAGCGTCCGGTTACGGTGCGCATTGTCGGTAATCCTGCCCATCCTGGCGATGAAGACTATGCAGCGTCTTTACGCCGTCAGGTTCAGGCGCTAGGTCTAGAAACCCGTGTGCATTTCCGACCGGCGGTGGCCCTGTATGAACTGCCCGCTATTTATCGGCAATGCACGGTGTATGTGAATCTCACCCCCACCGGTTTTGGTGATAAGGTGGCCCTGGAGGCGATGGCCTGCGGAAAGGTGTGTTTGGCCGCTAACCAGGGGTTTCGGGAAACGTTGGGGGTTTACGCCGACCAATTGCTGTTTGCCCATGGCGATCCGGAGGATTTGGCCGGCAAACTGGCTAACCTGTTGTCTTTGTCTGAGGCGCAAAGGCAGGTGATGGGAAGTTATCTGCGCCAACAGGTTATTCGCTATCACAGCCTGGACCGGTTGATGGAGCGTTTGGTGAACCTGTTTACCGAACTCACGGCTAAGGGATGAACGCTGATGGTCAAAGTTGCCCTGATTTGTCCCTTTGATGTGGACCGTCTTTCGGGAACGCCGGTGCGCGCCCATTTGACGGCCCAGGTGCTCCACCGCTGTTGCCGGTTGCGGGTCTATGCCACAGGGGGTTCGGCGCCCTACGTGGAAGTGGTGCCCCGGGCTTGGGTAACCCGTTTTCGCTGGGATCGTTTCACCCGCTATGTGACCCGGGCGCTGTACCGCTTTCAACCGGATGTGATTCATCTGATTCAACCTGCCGGTATCCTGGCGGCCTTGGCCTATCGGTTGTCTGCCCCCCGGGTGAAGATCATCTTGGAAATTCACGGGTTAACCCGCTACGAAATGACCCAGGCCCGGCCCTGGTCGTGCACAACGTTTCAGTTCCTGGAATGGCTAAGCCTCAGGTCAGCCGACCGGATTATCGCCATGAGCCACAGCCAAAAGGACCTGATAGGGCAAGAATTTGGCGACCATCTGGCGACCAAAATAGATGTTATCTGGGGGCCGGTGGAGGTTCGCTCCATTCCCTATGTCCCGCCGCCAGTCGGCCCAAAGTTCATCGTTGGCTATCTGGGCAACGGCAGCTTTTGGCAGGGCATTGATTTGATCTTGTATGCAGTGGCGCGTCTGAGCCATCATCCAGATATTCACTTTTTGTTGGGGGGGATTCAACCGGAACTTTACCGTATTGACCTACCCCAACCCCTGCCCCTGAATCTGACCGTGCTCCCGACGGTTCCCCGAGGCGAAGAAGGTGCTTTTCTCAGCCAGTGCCATGCCCTTATTTCCAGCCGCGTGAGGGGGCCGGTTTCCCAGAGTCAATACCCCTATAAGTTGTCCTATTACCTGGCGGCGGGACGCCCCGTCATTGCTTCGGCCGTCAGTGACCAAGCCTTAATTCTGCAGCAGGGGCAGTGTGGCCTGATTTTTGACCCGGATCAACCGGAGACCCTGGTGCAACGGATTCTGGAGCTGTACCACATGCCCGCCGAGCAGCGTCAACACCTGGGTGAACAGGGCCGCCGTTTTGCCGAAAACCATCTCGCTGCCGACCACCTCGGCCCGAAGTTGCTGGCTATTTACCAGGTTTAGGTGCTGACGGTTCCCGAACGCACCAGCCCGAGAATCACCACCAGAAACAGACAGCCCACAAAGGTCAATCCCAATAGACAAAGGGCAAAGAGTTCGCCGGGGGACAGGGGACGGTCGGTGGGGTCGAGATAGGCAGAGTAGGCATAAGCGGGACGACGGGGTTGGGGGCGCGGGGGTGCAAGGGCCTGTCGTCGCAAGAGTTGGTCATAGGCGGCCCGCTGCTGGGGGCAGATTAAGACCGTATAGGCGGTGTTGATCTCCCGGAACTTTTCTTGGGCGATGTCGAGGGGGAGGCTGGTGGTGTCGGGGTGGTAGCGTTTGCTGAGTTCCCGGTAGGCCCGGCGAATGGTCTCCCCGTTGGCAAAGGGAGGGACCCCCAAAATCTCGTAATACGTGGGCCGTGAAATCCCCAGCATTCCCGTCGGCGACGCTTCCGTTTACTAATTTATTGCATCCCCAGGGCGGCTGTGGGTCAATATAGAAAGGAACCGGCGCCGAGAGTTCGCCATGACTACGTTGGAGTACGAGGAACTGTTGGCCCAAGCCAGCCAGGTGCAGGGTGCCATGGCCATCCTCAAGGGTCATCGCGCCTACCTGGAATTGCTCCCCAGCCTACGCCGCCCAGAAGCCAGCTTGATCCCCATCGTGTTGCCCTTGGTGCGCCAGGGGGGCTGCTTGGTGCAATTGCCCTGTGAGTTGGCGCTGCTACCTTGTGACCCGGTGTGGCGGGTGAAAACCGACCGGGAAGTGCTGGTGTTTTTCCATCGTCAGGGGGAGGACTTTTCCCAGTTGTTGCAACGGTGGCGGCAGACGCAAATATATCTGAGTCAACCCTACGAGTGGGTGATGCCCCCCCGCTATAGCCAGATTTACAACGAGGGCGCCGAAAAGGTTTATCCCCTGTTTGTCCTCTGGCCCAGTAGCCCCCGGCGCATCCACCAGGGCCTACAGGGGGAAGGGTTGCCGTTTTTGGTGTACACCGCACCCCTGCCGACGCCCCGACCGGATGACCACCCGGACCCGCTGCCCAATCGTGACCCCGTTTGACTTTTTTGCTAAGCTAAAAAATTGTTTGTTTTGTAAACTTACCCATCTGGTGGCTACGGGTGTTCCCTAGGGAACCCAGCCGGATGGTTTGAACCCGTAGGAGTAGTCCATGGCAGTCACACTGGCGCAACTGTTGGAAGCAGGGGTGCATTTCGGTCACCAGGCCCGGCGGTGGAACCCCAAAATGGCCCCCTATATCTACGCTGAGCGCAATGGCGTACATATTATTGACCTGGTGCAGACGGCGGAATTACTCGAGGAAGCCTGTGACTATGTGCGGCGGGCCGCCGAGGCCAACAAAAAGTTTTTGTTTGTAGGCACCAAGCGACAGGCGGCTGGGATTGTGGCCCAGGAGGCTTTGCGCTGTGAATCCTACTACGTCAACCAGCGCTGGCTGGGGGGGATGCTCACCAACTGGACGACGATCAAATCCCGGGTGGAACGGCTGAAGGAACTGGAGCGGCAGGAGGAAACGGGGGCCTTTGATCTGTTGCCCAAAAAGGAGGCGGCCACCCTGCGGCGGGAGTTGGAACGACTGCGTAAGTACCTGGGGGGCATTAAAATGATGCGCCGCCTGCCCGATGTGGTGATTATCGTGGACCAGAAACGGGAATATAACGCGGTGCAGGAGTGTCTGAAGTTGAATATCCCCATTGTGTCGTTGCTGGATACCAACTGCGACCCGGATTTGGTGGATGTGCCCATCCCAGCTAATGATGACGCCATCCGTTCCATCAAACTCATCCTGGGGGAATTGGTGGACGCCATTTGCGAGGGCCGCAGCGGCCAGGAGAAAGAGGGTCTCCTGGAGGAGGAAGAGGAAACAGAAGTGACGGATTGGGCAGAGGAGTCCTTCCTGGAGGAGGAAGGGGAGGAACTCCCTGAGGAAGCCGATGGCTGAAAGGGGTTACAATAGAGCCAGTCCATAGGAGTTGTTATGGCTGAAGTTTCCGCCCAGTTGGTCAAAACTCTCCGCGAACGCACCGGCGCCGGGATGCTCGATTGCAAAAAAGCGCTCCAGCACAGCGGCGGTGACCTGGAAAAGGCTGTGGAATACCTGCGGCAAAAGGGCTTGGCTTCGGCGGAGAAAAAAGCGGGTCGCAGCACCACCGAGGGCCTGATTTACAGCTACATTCACACTGGCGGTAAGTTGGGGGTGTTGCTGGAAATTAACTGCGAAACGGATTTTGTGGCCCGGGGTGAGGTGTTTCAGAATCTGGCCCACAATATCGCCCTGCAAATTGCCGCGACGGAGAACGTGGAATACGTGGACATGAGCGAGGTGCCGCCGGCGGTGATCGAACGGGAGCGGGCGATTGAAATGGGCCGGGAGGACCTGGCCAATAAGCCGGAGGCGGTGCGGGAAAAGATTGTCCAGGGCCGCTTGGAGAAAATCTTTCGGGAGCGCTGCCTGCTGGACCAGCCCTACATCAAGGACCCCAGTATTACGGTGGGGGATTTGATCAAGCAAACCATTGCCCTGGTGGGGGAAAATATCCGGGTGCGACGCTTTACCCGCTATCGGCTGGGGGAAGAGCTAACCACACCGGCCACGACCAGCACTGAACTGGCTGCCCCAGCGCCAACCCCGCCGGCAGCAGAAGTCCCACCAGAACCGGCAGCGGAGGCTACGGAAAAGAAAAAATCGAGTTCTCGCAAGAAGAAGTAAGGTGCTGACGCCGGAGCAGTACCGCCGGAAGATGCAACGGCGCCAACGGCAACAGGCGGCTTACCTGGAGCGCTGCACCCAAAAGGGTTTGGTGATCGTCTTTACGGGGGACGGCAAGGGAAAGACCACGGCGGCTCTGGGGATGGTGCTGCGCTCTTTGGGTCATGGCTACCGGGTGGCGGTGGTGCAGTTTATTAAGGGGGCCTGGGAACCGGCAGAGCGGCGGGTTCTGGCGCAATGGTCGGACCAAATTCGCTGGCATGCTTTGGGGGAGGGGTTCACTTGGGATACCCAGGATTGGCAACGGGACCGGCAGTGCGCCCAGACGGCCTGGCAATTGGCCTGTGAGTACATTTGCAACCCGGATTACTACCTCACGGTCCTGGATGAGGTGAATGTGGCCCTGCGTTTGGGTTACCTGGCGGTGGATCAGGTGTTGCAGGGATTGCAGCAAAAACCCCCCCACACCCATGTGGTCTTGACCGGACGCGGTGCACCTCCGGCCCTCATCGAATATGCGGATTTGGTCACGGAAATGACCCTGCGCAAACATCCCTTTCGCTCCCAGGGCATCAAGGCCCAACCGGGTATTGAGTACTAGAGGACTTTCCCACGAGGCTAACCATTTGCTAGAGTCAAAACCGACCGGTGAGCGGTGACCCATGGGGAAGCAGGCACCTTGGCGGTTGCGGCAATGGCTTAAGTGGTTGCGACCGGGTCTGTTTGTTAAGCGCTGGCTGCTGCTGACGTTTATCGGCTCTGTGTTGGTGGTGTTGGGGTTGTCCATTTCCCTGCGCCTGACGCCCATCAATAGTCTGTTACAGCTCATCGAGGGCCTGGTGCGGGGATTGGCGACGGTGATCCCCAACTATATCTCGGGCCCCCTGGCGGTGCTGCTGGGCTTGGGGCTGATCATCTGGAGCCAAACCCGGTCGGTGGGAACTCTGACGGAGGCCCTGCGTCCGGAGGGGGAACAGGATGTGGTGGACGTCCTCCTGGCCCAGCGCCAACGCAATCGGGGGCCGAAGATTGTGGCTTTGGGGGGAGGAACGGGCCTTTCACGCCTGCTGCGGGGACTGAAGCACTACAGCAGCAATATCACCGCCATCGTCACGGTGGCCGATGATGGGGGGTCGTCGGGACGGTTGCGCCGGGAGGTGGGGGTCCTGCCGCCGGGGGATATTCGCAATTGTTTGACGGCCCTGGCCAATGAAGAGCAACTGCTGACGGCCCTGTTTCAGTACCGCTTTGAAGCGGGAGAAGGGTTGAGCGGCCATAGTTTCGGCAATTTGTACCTGACGGCCTTGACCCACATCACTGGCAGCTTGGAGCAGGCGATTGCGGCCAGTTCCCGGGTGCTGGCGGTGCGAGGACAAGTGTTGCCGGCGACGATGGCGGATGTGCATCTGTGGGCGGAATTGGCTGATGGACGGCGCATCGAAGGGGAGTCGCAAATTCCCCAGGCCCGGGGCCGCATTGTGCGCATCGGCTGTACCCCCCCCAATCCCCCGGCGTTGCCCAAGGCCATTGAAGCCCTTGAAGACGCGGACTTGATCCTGGTGGGGCCGGGCAGTCTCTACACCAGTGTCATCCCCAACTTGCTGGTGCCGGAAATTACGGCGGCGATTGCCCAGGCAACCGTACCCCGGGTGTATATTTGCAACGCCATGACGGAGCCGGGGGAAACAGAGGGATACCGGGTTTCGGACCACCTGCGGGCGATTGAGCAGGTCACCGGCGGGCGCATCTTTGACGTGGTGCTGGTGCAAAAAAGACCGCCATCGCCCCAGGCTGTCGAACGGTATGCCCAGGTGGGGTCAGCCTTTGTGGAATTGGACCGGGAGGAGGTCTTGCGCATGGGCTACCGGTTGCTCTTGGCGGATGTGATTCAGGAGGACCCGCAAAAAGGCTATGTGCAGCACCATCCCCAGCGTTTGGCCCGGGTTTTGATGCGGTGGTACCAGCGGGTGCAGCCATGGTGGTAGAACTCCCGGATGCGGCGGCGACCCAGCGGTTGGGGGAGGCTTTAGGTCAGGTGTTGCCCGCCGGAGCGGTGGTGTTGTTGCAGGGGGAGCTGGGCAGCGGCAAGACTACTCTGGTGCAGGGCCTGGCCCAAGAACTGGGGATTACCGAACCGGTCACCAGTCCCACCTTTGCCCTGGTGCAGGAGTACCCGGAGGGCCGCATTCCCCTGTATCACCTGGATTTGTATCGCCTGAGTCCGGCGGAGGTGCAGCAGTTGCAACCGGAGTACTACTGGCAGGAAGCGCCGCCGGGGATCGTAGCTATTGAATGGCCGGAGCGCTTACCAGTGTGGCCCCCCCATTACGTGCACGTACGCTGGCACAGGGATGAGACCATCGGCCGGCGGGTGACCCTCAAGGCTCAAGGTGCCCAAGCTCAGCAGTGGCTCTCCCAGCTCCAGCAACAGCAGGCCTGCGGGAAATTGCTCTAGCATGGGAATCGCAACAACGGACGACAGCCCATGACCCCATTGGCCCGTTGGCGTGCAGTGCAAGTCTGGTGGCGCGCCCTGGTGCAGGTGGTAGCGGATTTGCGCCTGGCCATTGGGTTGCTTTTGGGAATAGCCCTGGCCAGCGTAGCCGGTACGGTAATCGAACAGGGGGAATCGCCGGCCTTTTACCAGACCCATTACCCGGCACATCCCGCCCTGTTTGGCTTTCTCACCTGGAAAGTCATCCTGGCCTTGGGGTTGGACCACGTCTACCAAACCTGGTGGTACTTGAGCCTGCTGATGCTGTTTGGGGCGAGTTTGCTGGCTTGTACTAGCCTGCGGCAGTGGCCGGCGTTGCGGGTGGCCCAGAAATGGCATTACTACCAACGCCCGGAGCAAATCGCCCGCCTCAGCCTCAGCCAAACCTGCCCCCCTATCCCTATCGAAACCGTCAGCCAAACCCTCCGCCAAAAGGGCTATTGGGTAGTTACGGCAGGAGACAAACTCTACGCCCGCAGGGGTCTGGTCGGCAAGGTGGGTCCCATCGTCGTCCATGCCAGTTTGGTGGTGGTGCTTCTCGGGGGGATGGTCAGTTCCCTCACCGGTTTTCTGGTGCAGGAAATGGTGCCCAGCGGTCAGGATTTTGCCCTACAGCATGTGGTGAGAGCCGGGGCGTTGGTACGCCATCTGCCTAACCTGCGGGGGCGCGTGCACCGCTTCTGGATCGAATACACCCCCAGCGGTGACATTGACCAGTTCTATACCGACTTGGGCTTGGTAGACGAGCAGGGCAACGAAGTGACGCGCCAAACCATTTATGTCAATCACCCCCTGCGCTGGCACGGCCTCACCTTTTACCAGACCAGTTGGGGGGTTCACAGCGTGCGCCTGCGCTACAACAACAGCCCTGTTTTCGACGTTCCCGTCACCGCCTTTACGGCAGAAAACGGGCGCCGACTGTGGGGAACCTGGTTGCCCTTGCAACCGGATTTGCGTGTGGGCGTGTCCCTGGTCATTCCCGATTTGCAGGGGTTGTTTTTGCTCTACGATCAGCAGGGGCAATTGCTGGCGACCGGGCGGGTCGGGACACCGGTGCAACTGGGGCAAATTACGCTGCAGGTGACGGACATCATCGGCAGTACGGGTTTGCAGGTCAAATCGGACCCCGGTGTGCCCATTCTCTATGCCGGTTTTGCCGGTTTGATGCTGGGTGTGCTCATGAGCTATGTCTCCTATAGCCAGATTTGGGGGTTGTGGGCCGATGACCGGCTGTATATCGGCGGCAAAACTAATCGCGCCCAGGTGACCTTCGCCCGGGAATTTCAGGACCTGGTGCAGGGCTTAGTTAACCCGCCGGCGTCCCCGCCAAGTTCGGTAAAACCGTCTGCAGCAGAGCCACGTCCTTCGGTTTAAGGCTGTAGCGGCCCGCTTCAATATCCCGCAACCAGCTTTGACTTTTGTGCAGCAGGGCGGCCAGTTGGCGTTGACTTAGGTGTTGTTGCAGCCGCGCTTGCCTCACCAGGGCGCCGGTAATCGGATGGCCCACCGCCGGTCTAGACCTGGGTTTGGCTGGGGTCTTTTTCCACTTGGGGCGAAAGTTCATCGGCCAATCGGCGGGGAATTCCTCCAGGCAAATGGCGGCATTGAACAACTGTAACCATTTTTGTTTTGAGTTCATCTTTGCCTCTGGTGGTCTGTTAACCCAGTAGTGAAAGGCCTCTTCCGGGTCGTCGGGTAGCTCTTGGGCCGTAAACCAATCGGGTTGGATAGCGCGCGGGTAGCAGTCCTCCCGAAACAGGGGCCGGAAACCATAGTCAAACAAGGGATACAAATCCAACTCCCAGGTGGTGATTAACTTGCGCCGCAACTCCGCCTGATGCCACGCCTGCTGCACCGCCTGGTCACCGTAAATCAGCTTGAGTAAGGTCGCCACCTTGGTCAGGGGTTCCTGGCGCACCCGGGACTGAAAAAGCAAATGTAACAGCAATACGACACTACCCGGATAGCGTTTCCACAGTTGCATGATCTTGGCCGGCAACGACCGGGGCAGCCAACCGTACTGATAGTAAGCGGTTTTGGGGCGCGCCTGATGCCGTTGGAGAAAGTAAGTTGCCCAGGGACCCGCCCGCACCTGGAACGACAACCCACTCAAGTAGGTGGAGCCGTCCTTGGCCGTAGCGACATGGTACGTCGGCCTCACCAACCACAGGGGCGCAAAGGGCAAATGCACCGCCGGAATTGGGCCCCGTTGTTGCCAAAAGACCTCCACCTCCAGGTAACTGGCCTGACGCATCCACGCCTCCAGCAGCAGCAACTTTTGCAAACGATTCAGGTCCTTGCGCTGGTGCCATCCCAAAAACTCGGCGATGAGCTGGTCGTTGATGACGACATCCTCCTCCCAGGGACGGTCCCTTTGGGTCACACAGGCGGCTAACAGCAGGTGCATGACAATCACGCGCATATCCCATCCGCCATCCCCCAGGGCCTGAGGCAGCCGGTAACGCAACCGTCCCGAGGACCCCTGATATTCCCACACCCGAAACTCCCCCGCCGTTTGCCAGACCTGATAGGGTCGCTGGGTCATCCCCTGACAGGCCTGCCAGATAACCAAACAGGAGGCAAAGGGAGTATTTTGGCCATTGGCAAACAGGGTGATGTTGGGTAAAGGCACGGCCGTTGTCGCAGGACGACCAGGGGGCAAGCCCAACACTTGACTCAAACAACGGTAAGTTTGATGACAGGTAATCTCTGCTTCCTGGGACGGACGGTCGCAGGGGATACGCAACTTTAACTCGCCCAAATTGGATACAGGACACGTATTCAACATGGACCCACCCTTGACCATGACCGGTCTCCTAAACGGCCCAACCCATGGATGACTGATTTTACTATTCAAAAATTAACCCCGCATAGCCGTCTGATTCTGTAACTTGTCCGACCAGCCATAGGGATTTTTATGGTTTTTTAACCTTTTAACAGGCTGGTATGAACTGGGGGTTTCAACCCGGTCCAAGCCAGTCCCATGCCCCCCATAGCCAACCCTGCCATGACCCCAAAAACAGCTTGATACGACCCTAACCAATCCCGAATTTGACCGGTCAGCAATGTACCTAAAAGCGCCCCTGCACCGTAGGCCGTAAACACCCAACCGTAGTTTTGGGCATAGCGGTCGGGGTGGAAAAAACGCAGAGTAACCGTGGGAGCCATGGCCAGCCACCCCCCCAAACAGAACCAAAATAGGCTAAACGCCAGCAGGTAATGGCCTACTTGGCCTGCCCGCGCCGAACCCATTACCAGCGCAGCGACAAACATTAGGGCATAGGAAAACATCGCTACGTAGCGGGGAGGAAACCGGTCGCTCAACCAACCAAACAGGGGACGACTGACCCCATTGCCCACAGCAAACCAAGCGACACTGGCTGCTGCCAGGTCAGCAGTGATGCCAATGACCTCCTGACCGACGGGACTAGCAATCCCAATCGCGCTCAGCCCAATGAAAGTTCCTAGGGCATAGCACAGCCATAACCCGTAGAAGGAGCGGCTGCGCCACAGAGTCACCGGATAGACCCCATTTGTTTGCATCCCAGACGAGTCCGTTGGGGGGCGCCAATCCGGCGGCGGCAACCGCATCCATCCCGCCAGGGCCAGGATCACCGTCATCAACAGCAACCCCATCAGCCGCAGCGCCACCCGCACCCCGTAGGTTTGAATCCACAAGTTGGCCAGGGGCGCCGTGACCAAGGGAGACAATCCAAACCCCACCACTGTTAGCCCCACAGCCAGCCCCTTGCGGTCAGGAAACCAGCGGGCCGCTACCAGCAGTGGGACACCATACGTCATACCAATCCCTGATCCCCCCAGCACCCCATACCCCACCACCAGTAAAGGCAACCCCTTTGCTAGACTGGCCAAGAGATAACCCAGCCCCACCAGCAGTCCTCCCATCACCGTCACCCGACGTGTGCCCAGGTGTGGCAAACCAAAGCCGGCAATCGGCATCAGCAAGGCATAAAACAGCAATGCCAGGGTATAGGGAAGTAGGCTGGCGGTAGCGCTTAAGCCCAGGTGTTCTTCCAGGGGCAGGCGAAAAATGCTCCAGGAGTAAACCGTCCCCAGGCACAGCAAAATGGCCATGCCTAAAGGCAGCAGGAACCAACGTCCCCGCCGCGCCGGTTGCCCAAATAGGGTTAGAGGAGTCATAGGGAGTAGCTGTTACTCGATGTCCGCCGGTGGCTCCAAGCTTTCCAGTTCTGTCCCCCGGCACCCCACCACTATACCCAACGCCAAAAAATGCACGCTGTAGATATAGAACATCTGCAGAAACGTGCCGATGCCCACCACGTAGCCCACCTCCCCCTTGCCGGCCAAAACCTCCCTCGGCCCCCGTCCGATGAACGTACCGTCGTTGCGAATCGTCCGGGTGAGCCGCACCTTTTCCCCCAGGGCAAATTGGGGAGGACCCATCAACTCGCTTGGAGTTCCGTCCATGACGCTTGGACCCTCTGGGCGATTGTTCTCAATTCCGACAGGGGCAACCCCCCTTTGTGACGAGTAGCCCGTCGGCGCACAAGGGCCAAAATTGCCTGAGCTTGGGCGGGCGTGACCTGCACCCCCATCTGCTGTAAAACGTGAGTGATGGCGTGGGTACCCGAATGTTTGCCAATCACCAGTTGCCGCTGTCGTCCCACCCGCTCCGGGGGATAGGGTTCATAGGTCAAGGGGTCAGTCAGTACGCCGTGGGCATGGATACCCGCCTCATGGGCAAAGGTGTTGATGCCAACAACCGCCTTGCACAAGGGTGGACGACAATTAGCCGCCTGGGCCACCCGTTGGGACAGTTCCCAGAAACGGCTGGTGTCTATGGGCAACCGACAGCCATAAATCTCCTGCAAGGCCAGCACCACCTCCTCCAAGGCCGCATTCCCAGCCCGTTCCCCTAAACCGTTGACCGTCGTGTTCACCGCACGGGCGCCGGCGCGAATTCCCGCCAGGGCGTTGGCCGTGGCCATACCGAAATCGTCGTGGGTGTGCATCTCCACCGGAATCGCCAGCGCCTCGGTCAAATGCCGTACCTGATCATAGGTTGTAAAAGGGTCAAGACAGCCGACTGTATCGCAAAACCGGAACCGTTCCGCCCCCCACGCCTGGGCTGCCGTGGCCACCTCCAATAGAAACCTAGGGTCAGCGCGGGAACTATCCTCTCCCCCGACGGCCACAAATAACCCCTGGTCCTTGGCGAATTGGATACAGGCCCGTAACTGCTGGAGCATCGCCTGCCGATCGCCTTGGAACTTCACCCCGATTTGCACCTCTGACACCGGCACCGAGATATGCACCCGGCGTAGCCCACAGGCCAGAGAAGCCCGCAGGTCCTCCAGGCGGCAACGATTCCAGCCAATCAACTGGGCCTTGAGACCCGCCCGAACGATGCGCCGGATGGCTTTTGCTTCCTCCCCCCCCATGGCCGGGATACCCACTTCCAATTCCGGAATGCCGATGGCGTCCAGCAAGCGGGCAATGGCCAGTTTTTCCTCAGGGGTAAACGCTACGCCTGCCGCCTGTTCCCCATCCCGCAGGGTTGTATCGTTGATCCAAACCATCTCCAGCATCATGGCCTCTAACCAAACAGGAATGGCCTGAACCACCTGGCGGTATAAAGACGAATAAACACCACAAACCTGATCCCATCCATTACCCGCCGGGTACCGCTAAACTCTGCCAACAACGCTCTAACCAATCCACCTGCTGCTGGCGGGAGCTATTAAACCGGAACAGGATCATGGCCACCAGAATCGCCTGATGGCAATTTTTGATTTCTACGGCCAGGGAACCATCTGCCAAACATTCACAAGCAATTGCCAATTCCTGGAGACGCGCGCGGATATTCCACCGCTCTCCCACCGGTAAGGTTTCGATATGGTCTGTCAAAATAGCCTCCCACATAAGCCTGATCCCCTATTTCCTGTTCCTTTCGTTATAACAAGCCCCTGTCTTGCCCTCGCCTGGTACCCCTGGATCCCTGATTGTTTAGTTAGGTTGTACTCAGCCCCCACCGGCGACCTGTGTCCCCGTTAACGGCTGGCTTGACAGCTCTAGACCCATGCCGACTCCTGGAATGAACTGGAATTTTTCTCCCTAGGCCGTTCTATTTTTGTCCGGTGCAACAAGGATTTTGGGGGATTTGGAAATTCCTCTGCCTCTGTACCCCCCCTTCTCTCGCCTGGCTAACCGACGATAGGCGAAATTTTACATCAATTTTGGTATTATATGTAACGGTCTAAATATGCTAGTGTTATGATTGATACAAAAGATGCGATCGATGGGTGTCAATCGAGGCTGGAGTTGAGTAGATTTTAAGGCTGTTTCCCCTGTCGAAAGGGTTTCCTCTGGGGGGAAAAATACCCGATTCTTGATGTCCTTAAAAGTGCTATGTCCCATGGGTAGGGTTGTGGGGGATTGAGTACCTACCTAACCAATTTAATGAGGGGATTTGAGGGGTATCATTGGGGCGCAAAAACGGCAGTGATATAACGATGGCATCGGATAGGGAGGCCTCAAAAAATGGCAACCGATGCCCCAACCCACTGCCGTTGTACCCAAAACGGGCTGGCTGACGCTCTGGTGGAACGGGATGCCCGTTTACAGGCGCGGATTGCCCGGCACCCTTGCTACAGCGAGGAGGCCCATCACCACTACGCCCGCATGCATGTGGCAGTGGCCCCCGCCTGTAACATCCAGTGCCACTACTGCAACCGCAAGTACGACTGTGCCAACGAAAGCCGACCAGGGGTGGTCAGCGAAGTCCTCACACCCGAAGAGGCCCTGCGCAAGGTGTTGGTGATCGCCGGGAAAATTCCCCAGTTGACGGTGGTGGGGATTGCCGGGCCAGGGGACCCTTTAGCCAATCCCCAGCAGACCTTTCGCACCTTTGAACTCCTGGCTGAGCACGCGCCCGACCTGAAGCTGTGTCTTTCCACCAACGGTTTGAACTTGCCGGACTACATTGACCGGATCAAGGCCCTGGGTATTGACCACGTGACGGTCACCATCAACGCCATTGACCCGGAGATTGCCGCACAAATCTACCCTTGGATTCGCTGGCAACGCAAGCGTATCTACGGAAAAGAAGCAGTCAAAATCCTGCTAGAGCGGCAAAAAGAAGGGCTGGAGGCTTTACAAAAAGCTGATATTCTCTGCAAGGTGAATTCGGTGATGATTCCGGGGATCAACGACCGGCACTTGCTGGAGGTCAATCAGTTTATCCGGGAGAAGGGGGCCTTTATTCACAACATCATGCCCCTGATTTCCGACCCCGCCCACGGCACCTACTTTGGTCTCCACGGGCAACGGGGACCCACACCCCAGGAACTGAAAGCCCTACAGGACCAATGTGCAGGGAATATGCGCATCATGCGCCACTGTCGCCAGTGCCGGGCTGATGCCATTGGTCTGCTGGGGGAGGACCGCTCCCAGGAGTTTCCCAAGGCCAAAGTGATGACCATGCCGGTGACCTATGACCCTGAGCAACGCCGCCGGGTGCAGGAGCAGGTCGAACGCCAGCGCCGGGAATTGGCTGCCCTGAAAGCCCAACTGACGACTGCTCCCGCAGCCCCCACCCCCAAAATCTTGGTGGCCGTGGCCAGCAAAGGCGGCGGTTTGGTCAATCAACACTTTGGTCACGCCAAGGAATTTCTCATCTACGAGGTGGACGGGGCCAGTGTCAATTTCGTTGGCCATCGCAAGGTGGCCCAGTACTGCCAGGGGGGCTACGGCGAGGAGGCCACCATGGAACACATCCTGGCGGCGATTGCCGATTGTCAAGGGGTGCTCTGTAGCAAGATTGGCGCCTGCCCCCAAGAAAAACTGCGCCAGCGGGGCATCGAACCCTTTGAGGATTACGACGCGATTGACGTCGTGGCCCGCAAGTTCTACAGCAAATTTCTGCAAACCCAACCGGAGGTGTGCCATGCCTTACAAAACGCCGAATGAGTACATGAGTTGGGGGGAGTGTTGCAGTCGTTGTCCCCAGGGGGCTATCCAGCGCATCGGGCACCACTACTGCTGGGACCCGCGCCGGTGCAACCGTTGCCGCGACCTGGGGGAATACCGCTGCGGGGGTATTTTTGAGGACAACTCTCCTGACCAACTGGAGGACATCAGCAGCTACTGGCGCCAGTGGTTTGCTACCTACCAGCAACACCTGGCCCGTTTACAGACCCAGCAGGGGGTGGGAGGTCGCCCATGACCGTCGTTTACCTGGATAACAACGCCACTACTGCCGTCGCGCCGGAAGTCCTGGAGGCCATGTTACCCTACCTGACCACCGCCTACGGCAATCCGTCGAGCATGCACCGCTTTGGCGGTCAAGTAGCGCAGGCCATCCAGACCGCTCGGGAACAGGTAGCTGACCTGCTGGGGGCCACACCGACAGAAATCGTGTTTACCAGCGGCGGTACGGAAGGCAACAATACAGCCATTCGCTCGGCACTGGCTAGCTTCCCCAACCGGCGCCATATCGTCACCACCCAGGTGGAACACGCCTGCGTGCGCAATCTCTGCCGACACTTGGAAAAGCAGGGCTACCAGGTGACTTACCTGTCGGTGGACCGGCGGGGACAACTGGACCTACTGGAACTGGAGGCGGCCTTGACCGGTGATACGGCCCTGGTGTCGGTGATGTGGGCCAACAACGAAACAGGCGTCCTGTTTCCCATTGACCAAATCGGCGCACTGGTGAAGTCCCGGGGGGTGTTGTTCCACGTGGATGCCGTACAAGCGGTGGGGAAGATTCCTATCCATCTGCAGGACAGCCCCATTGACTTGCTCACCCTGTCCGGGCACAAATTCCATGCCCCCAAGGGGATTGGTGCGCTGTATGTGCGGCGGGGTGTGCCGTTTCGCCCCTTGCTCCTTGGCGGTCACCAGGAGCGGAACCGCCGGGCGGGTACGGAAAACGTGGCGGGGAGCGTGGGCCTAGGCCGGGCGGCGGTTTTGGCCAAGCAACACCTGGCGGACATGGCGCGGGTGCAAGCCCTGCGGGACCACCTGGAGCAGTCCATTCTCAGGGCCATCCCCGAAACCGTGGTCAACGGCCAGGGCAGCCCCCGTCTACCTAACACCAGCAACCTCGGTTTCAAGTACATCGAAGGGGAAGCCATCCTGCTGCTGCTGGACCGGGAGGGCATCTGCGCGTCGTCCGGGTCGGCCTGCACGTCGGCTTCCCTGGAACCGTCCCATGTGTTGCAGGCGATGGGACTGCCCTATAGCGTCCTGCACGGCTCCATTCGCTTGAGTCTCTCGCGCTATACCACCCCGGCCGACATTGAACGGGTGCTGGCGGTGCTGCCGGGGATTGTCGCCCAACTGCGCGCTCTCTCCCCCTTTAGCGATGACGAGAGCGATTGGCTGACTGAGCGCACCCACGCCCTGCTGGCAACTGGTTAGGAGGTCAGCCATGTGGAACTACAGCGACAAGGTTTTGGACCACTTCTATCACCCCCGCAACCAGGGAGCCATCGAAGACAAGGGGGAGTCAGGGATAGCGGTGGTGCGGGGCGAGGTAGGAAGCCTGGCCTGTGGCGATGCCCTGCGCCTGTATCTCAAGATTGACCGGGCCAGCGACCGCATTCTGGATGCGAAGTTCCAAACCTTTGGTTGCACCAGTGCCATTGCTGCGTCATCAGCCCTGACGGAAATGGTCAAGGGACGCACCGTGGACGAGGCGCTGGCTATTAGCAACCAGGACATTGCCGACTACTTGGATGGCTTGCCGCCCCAGAAAATGCACTGCTCAGTCATGGGGCAAGAGGCGCTGGAGCAGGCCATTGCCCAGTACCGGGGGTGGCCGATAGCACAACCCACGGCAGACCACAGCCCCCTGGTGTGTACCTGCTTCGGGGTGAGTGAGGAGCGCATCCGCAAAGTCGTCCGGGAAAACCGCCTGACCACGGTAGAGGAGGTGACCCACTACCTGAAGGCAGGGGGGGGTTGCGGCACTTGTCGGGAGGCGATTGCCGACATCCTGGCCCGTACCATTGCTCCCCCCCGCTTGACCACCCTGCAAAAAATCCAGCGGATTCAGGCGGTACTGGCGGAGCTGCGCCCCCTGCTCCAGCAAGACGGCGGCGATGTGGAACTGGTGGACCTGGAGGGGGACTGCGTCTGGGTGCAACTCCAAGGGGCCTGCGGTGATTGCCCCAGCCGCCTGGTCACCGTGAAAGACCTGATCCAAGTCCGCCTGCAACGGGTCCTAGGTCCAGCGGTGGTTGTCGAAGCTCTGGCGTAAAGGAGATTAAGGAGGTTGCCATGTGGGTTCTGACTACACCGGGTAAACGCTCACCCCCACGGGTTGATGGCCCTTCCCTGGGCTAATTCTGCGGTTGCATGCGTGGTTGTTGGTTGTTTGGTTTGTTTTAGGAGGACACCATGAGACAGATTGCTTTCTACGGCAAAGGTGGCATTGGCAAATCCACCACCTGCCAAAACGTGATGGCCGCTCTGGCCGAACTGGGACAGCGAATCATGATCGTCGGTTGCGACCCCAAAGCTGACGCTACCCGCTTAATCCTACACAGCAAAGCCCAAAAAACCATTCTACACCTGGCGGCGGAGCGGGGGTCAGTTGAGGACCTGGAGTTGGAGGAAGTGATGCTCACCGGTTACCGGGGCATTCGCTGCGTGGAATCGGGGGGTCCGGAGCCGGGGGTAGGCTGCGCCGGGCGCGGCATTATCACGGCCATTAACTTCCTGGAGGAAAACGGGGCCTACGAAGACTTGGACTTTGTGGCCTATGACGTGTTGGGGGACGTGGTCTGTGGTGGGTTTGCCATGCCCATCCGCGAAGGAAAAGCCCAGGAAATCTACATTGTGGTTTCCGGGGAAATGATGGCCATGTACGCCGCTAACAACATCGCCCGGGGGATTCTCAAATACGCCCATTCCGGCGGTGTGCGTTTGGGGGGTCTCATTTGCAACAGCCGCAAGGTGGACCGGGAGGTGGACCTGATCGAAAACCTGGCCCGCCGGCTCAATACCCAGATGATTCACTTCATTCCCCGGGACAATGTGGTGCAACACGCGGAATTGCGCCGCATGACGGTGAATGAATACGCCCCCGACAGTAAGCAGGCCGAAGAATACCGCATCTTGGCCCGGAAGATTCTCCACAACACCCACCTGACCATCCCCACGCCCCTGGCGATGGAGGACCTGGAGGCCCTGTTAGTGGAATACGGCATCCTGGACGACGAGCAGGCCTACGAGCGGGCTGTGGCGGCGGACCAGGCTAAGCAATTGACCCAGGTTTGACCCCTATGGGCGTGCAACGCTTGCTCGCTTGGGGGTGTTGGACGCCCTATCCCTTACCCATCCATCTGGAGGAACCACCATGAGCAGCGTGTACCAAGAGCGCAAAGAAATCATCCAGGAGGTGCTGGCGGCTTACCCCGAAAAGACCCGCAAGAAACGACAGAAGCATCTCAACGTCCTGGCCGCAGGGGCTACAGACTGTGGCGTGAAGTCCAATATCAAGTCCATCCCTGGAGTGATGACCACCCGCGGTTGCGCCTATGCCGGTTCCAAGGGGGTGGTCTGGGGACCTGTCAAGGACGTCATCCATCTCAGCCATGGTCCCGTGGGCTGCGGATATTACTCCTGGTCAGGGCGCCGCAATTACTACGTGGGCACCACTGGTGTGGACAGCTTTGTCACCATGCAGTTCACTACCGATTTCCAGGAGCGGGATATTGTCTTTGGGGGGGATAAGAAGCTGGCCCAGGCCATTGACGAAATGGCTACCCTGTTTCCCTTGGCCAAGGGCATCACGATCGAATCCGAGTGTCCTATCGGGCTGATTGGGGATGACATCGAAGCCGTTGCCCGCCACAAGAGCAAAGACATCGGCAAGCTCGTGGTGCCGGTGCGGTGCGAAGGTTTCCGGGGGGTTTCCCAATCCCTGGGGCACCACATCGCCAACGACACCATCCGCGACTGGGTGTTCCCCACCTATGACAAGGTGAGCGACGCCGAGCTGGGCTTTAGCCCGTCTCCCTACGACGTGGCTATCATCGGCGATTACAACATCGGGGGTGATGCCTGGGCTTCGCGCATCCTGCTGGAGGAAATGGGGCTACGGGTGGTCTGCCAATTCTCCGGTGATTGCACCCTGCAGGAGATGAAACTGGCCCCCCGGGTCAAGCTGAATCTCATCCACTGCTACCGCTCCATGAATTACCTGTGCCGGCACATGGAAGAAAAGTACGGTATTCCTTGGGTGGAGTACAACTTCTTCGGCCCCACGGAAATTGCCAACTCCCTGCGCAAAATCGCCGCCTTTTTTGACGAAACCATCCAGCAAAAAGCCGAGGCCGTCATTGCCAAGCACCAACCCCAGGCCGAGGCAGTGATCGCCAAATACCGGCCCCGCCTCGAGGGCAAGCGGGTGATGGTGATGGTGGGAGGATTGCGGCCCCGCCACGTGATTCCCGCTTTCCGGGACTTGGGTATGGAGGTGATCGGCACCGGTTACGAATTTGGTCATAGCGATGATTACCAACGCACGGTCCACTACGCTGACCCCGGCACGGTAATTTACGACGATGTGACGGCCTACGAGTTTGAAGAGCTGGTTCGCCGACTGCGCCCCGACCTAATCGCCTCGGGCATCAAAGAAAAATACGTCTTCCAGAAGATGGCCTTGCCCTTCCGCCAGATGCACTCGTGGGATTATTCGGGTCCCTACCACGGCTACGATGGCTTTGCCGTCTTTGCCCGGGATATGGACCTGGCCCTCAACAGTCCCACCTGGACATTGGTCAAGGCCCCCTGGCACACCAACCCGTAAACCGTTTAGGGAGGACTGCACCATGTCGCAACAGGTTGACGCGATCCGAGACCATAGCCAGTTATTTCAGCAGCCGGAGTACCAGGAACTCCTAGCCCGCAAGCGCCAGTGGGAAAACTGCCCCAGTCCTGAAGAGGTGCAGCGGGTGGCCGAGTGGACCAAGACCTGGGACTACCGGGAAAAAAACTTTGCCCGCCAAGCCATTACCATCAACCCAGCGAAGGCCTGCCAACCCCTAGGAGCCATCTTTGCCGCTTCCGGGTTTGAGGGGACACTGCCGTTTGTGCACGGGTCCCAGGGCTGCGTGGCCTACTTTCGCACCCACCTGACCCGCAACTACAAAGAACCCTTTGCGGCGGTGTCTACTTCCATGACCGAGGATGCGGCGGTCTTCGGGGGACTGCAAAACATGATTGAGGGGTTGATGAATGCCTACACCCTCTATAAACCCAAGATGATTGCCGTCTGCACCACCTGCATGGCGGAAGTGATCGGGGATGACTTGGGGGCGTTCATCACCACGGCCAAAAGCGAGGGGGCCATCCCAGCAGAGGTACCGGTACCCTTTGCCCACACCCCTAGCTTTGTCGGCTCCCACATCGATGGCTACGACAACATGCTCAAGGCCATCCTACAGACCCTAGAGGGGAAAAAGCAAGGCAGCAACGGCAAGCTGAATTTCATCCCCGGCTTTGACCCCTACGTAACCAACTTGCGCGAGTTACGGCGCATCTTGACCCTGATGGATATTCCCCATACCATCCTGGCGGACAACGCCGATACCTTTGATTCCCCCAACACCGGGGAATACGTGCTGTACCATGGGCGCACGACTCTGGCGGAGACCCGCGACGCGATTAACGCCGAGGCCACCATTGCCCTGCAGGCCTATGCCACGGAAAAAACCCGGGATTTCATCCAGACGGTCTGGCAACAGCCCACCTGCGTCCTGCGCCCCTTTGGCATTCGGGGGACCGATACCTTCCTGATGAAGCTGGCCAAGCTCACCGGTAAACCCATCCCCCCTGAACTGGAAGTGGAGCGGGGCCGCGCCGTGGATGCCATGACCGATTCCCAGGCCTGGTTGCACGGCAAGCGGTTTGCCATTTACGGCGACCCGGACCTGGTGTTGTCCCTGCTAGGCTTCACCCTGGAGATGGGCATGGAGCCGGTGCACATTGTGGTCACCAACAGCAACGAGGCCTTTGAGCAGGAGGCCAAGGAACTGCTGGCCCAGTACCCCCATGGCCAGGGCGCCACCCTGTGGGGCGGCAAGGACCTGTGGCATTTGCGGTCGCTGCTGTTTACCGAACCGGTGGACCTGCTGATTGGCAATTCCTACGGCAAGTACCTGTGGCGGGACACACAAACGCCTCTAGTGCGCATTGGTTATCCCATCTTCGACCGGCATCACCTGCACCGCTATCCCACCCTGGGCTACCAAGGGGCCATCAACCTACTCAACTGGCTGGTGAATACGGTGCTGGATGAGGTGGACCGTCAGACCTTGATTCCTGGTAAGACGGACATCTCCTTTGATTTGATCCGCTAGGGGGTGCGCTATGTGGCAGAGCCAGGTCAACCAACTGTTGCGGGAACCGGCCTGTCCCCATAACCACCACCAGCACGGGGATAGGCGAAACCGCAGTTGCCGACAACAAGCTAAACCTGGTAGTGCCCAGGGGGGATGTGCCTTCGATGGTGCCAGCATTACCCTGGTGCCTATTACGGATGCTGCCCATTTGGTGCATGGCCCCACGGCCTGTGCCAGCAACGCCTGGGGAACGCGGGGGAGTCTGTCGTCGGGGCCGCTGCTATTTCGCACTGGCTTCACCACCGACCTGAGCGAGCAGGACATCATCTTCGGCGGGGAAAAACGGCTCTACCAAGCCATCCGGGTGATTGCCCAGCGCTATCGGCCTGCTGCCATTTTTGTCTACTGCACCTGTGTGCCGGCGCTGACGGGGGAAGACGTGGTAGCGGTCTGCCGGGCGGCTCAAGCTCAGGTGGGATTGCCCGTGATTCCCGTGCTGGCGCCGGGGTTTGTGGGGGGCAAAAATTTGGGCAATCGCCTGGCGGGGGAGGCCCTGCTGAAGTACGTCATTGGTACGGGGGAACCACCGGCAGTAGGGTGTTTTGCCCTGAATCTCATCGGCGAGTACAACATTGCCGGGGAGCTGTGGGACGTATTACCCCTGTTCGAGCAGCTAGGGATTCAGGTGCTGGCAAAAATAACCGGTGATGCTCGCTATCGGGAAATCACCTACGCCCACCGCGCCCATTTGAACCTGGTGATCTGCGCCAAGGCTCTGCTCAATGTCGCCCGCCAGATGCAGGAGCGTTACGGTATCCCCTACATCGAATGCTCCTTCTACGGTCTGCGGGAGATGAATCGCTGTCTGCATCAGGTGGCCCAGCACTTTGGCGACCCGGCACTGCAGCGACGGGTGGAAGCCCTGATGGCCCAGGAAACGCAACGATTGGAACAGGAACTGGCCCCCTACCGGCCCCGGCTGCAGGGGAAACGGGTGGTGCTCTACACCGGCGGCGTCAAAAGCTGGTCTATCGTGGCGGCGCTCCAGGATTTGGGCATGCAGGTGGTAGCAACCAGCACCCGCAAAAGCACCGCCGAGGACAAAGCCCGCATTCGTGCGCTGTTGGGGTCTGAGGGCATCCTTTTAGAGGGAGAAGGCGCCCAGGAATTGCTGGCCGTTATCCGCCGTACCCAAGCCGACATGCTCATTGCCGGAGGACGCAACCAGTACACGGCCCTGAAAGCGGGTATTCCTTTCCTGGACATTAACCAGGAGCGGCACTACGGCTATGCCGGTTACCGGGGTCTGGTGCGTTTAGCCCGGGAACTCACCCATGCCCTCGACAGCCCGATTTGGACCCAGATTCGTCAACCAGCCCCCTGGGAGGTGATGCACCATGGCTCAGGTTTTGACCTCTAACCGCCCCGTGGTTATTAATCCCTTGAAACTCAGCCCGGCCTTGGGGGGGGCGCTGGCGTTTTTGGGCATCCAGGGGGCCATCCCCTTAATTCACGGTGCCCAGGGCTGCGCATCCTTTGCCAAGGTGCTGCTGGTGCGCCATTTTCGCGAGGCCATTCCCCTGGCTACCACCGCCTTGACCGAAGTCGGTGTCATCCTCGGGGGCGAAGAAGCCATCCAGACCAGTCTCGAGACTCTGTTGGCCAAGGCCCAACCCCGGTTGATTGGCCTATGCTCCACGGCCCTGGCGGAAACCCGGGGTGAGGACATCGCCGGCATCCTGCGGGAATTGGACCTGCCCATACCGGTGATTTATGCCTATACCCCTGACTTTGGAGGTTCCTTGAGCGACGGCTACGTCCAAGCAGTGGCCGCCCTAGTACGGGGGTTGCCCCAACCGGGGCCATTGATACCGGATCAGGTCACGGTACTGGCTGGTCCTGATTTAACCCCTGGCGAGGTGGCTGACCTCAAGGCTCTGATCCAGGCCTTTGGACTGACCCCCCTGGTGATTCCCGACCTGTCCACGGCCCTGGATGGTCACTTTACGGGGGACTATGCCAGCGTCAGCCCAGGTGGAATCACGATGGCCGAGTTGCGCCAGGCGGGGCGATCAGTCCACGTACTGGTCATCGGCGAGGCCCTGCGACCGGTGGCGGAACTTTGGCGGGAGCGGTTTCAGCGGCCCTATACCCTCTTGCCGGGGGTGACGGGTTTAGCGGCAACCGATGCCCTGGTGCACTGCCTGATGACCTGGAGCCAGCGCCAGGTCCCCCAACACTATCAATGCCAACGCCAGCAGCTGCTCGATGCCATGCTCGATACCCACTTTTACCTGGGGGGCAAGCGGGTAGCCCTGGCTTTAGAACCCAACCAACTGGCGGTTATGACCCATTTTCTGGTGAGCATGGGGGCGGAAATTCAGGTGGCGGTGTCCCCGACTCCAGCACCCTGGCTGGCGGACCTGCCCTGTGAGACCGTGATTGTGGGGGACCTAGGGGATTGGGAACAAGGGGCAGCCGGCGCCGATGTGCTGATTGCTAACTCCCGCGGGGCGGCCATCGCCCAGGCCTTGGGCATTCCCCTGCTGCGGATGGGCTGGCCCATTTTTGACCGGTTGGGGTATCACCTGCGGTCCTATGTGGGCTATCGCGGCACCGCCCAGTTGCTTTTTGACCTCGGCAATCTCCTACTGGCAACCCACGCACCCTGACGTTTTTGGAGGTAAAAGCCATGAAAGTTGCCTTTGCCACTACTGACGGCGAGCACATCAATGCCCACTTTGGCTGGGCGCGGCTGTTGGCCGTTTACGAGGTGTCCCCGGCGGGCTACCACCTGGTCGAGCAGCATTCTTTCCCCACCGGCACTGAGGACGGGAATGAAGACAAGCTGGTGCCCAAGCTGGAATTCCTCAAGGCTCGCCCCGACTGCAAGATTGTTTACGTTTCTGCCATTGGGGGCAACGCCGCCGCCCGTTTGATCAACCAGGGTGTGATGCCGGTCAAGTCCCGTTCGGAAACCGACCAAATCGTCACCATCCTAGAACAATTGGTGAAAACTCTGCAAGGGAGTCCACCACCCTGGCTGCGCAAAGCCCTAGGGGTTGCTCGACCGACCTGGACGGAGGAGTAAACCGATGACTGTCGTTACCACTTCCCCTTTTTGGCAAACCCTAGTGGCCCAGCACCGGTCCCAGGACCCCTATGGGATTTATGCCACCTGGAGCGACGAGCGCCTGTTGCAGTCCTACCTGTTGACCAAAGCGCAAAAACGCCAAATTCCCCTGGACCAACCGGTGCCACCGGCCACCCGTGAACGCATCACCCATTTTTACAGCGCCGTTGCCCAGCAAATTGAACGGCACACTGGCAAACTCACCCAGGTGGTGATTGCCCTTAACGCGGAGGGGTTTGGCTGGGCTATTGTTTTCAGCGGCAGGTTGCTACTGGTGGTGCGCCCCCTACGGGATGCCCAGCGCTTTGGTTTTGCTTCCTTCGACCAACTGGTCCAGGCTGGGGAAAAGGAGGTCCAAGATGCCCTCGCCTGGTGGAGTCGTTTCCCCGCCGTTGTGGAGGTTTGACCATGGAAAAAACCTTAGCGGCCTTTGCCCGCTTGACCAACGCCGAGGACTACTTCCACTTTTTGGAGGTGCCCTTTGACCCGCAGGTGGTCAATGTCTATCGGCTCCACATCCTGCGCCAATTCGCCCTGTTCAAGGAGAGCATTGACCAGGAGACCGAGGACCCCCAAATCCGGCTAGCCCGTTATCGCCAAGCCCTGGAGAGGGCCTATAGGGTCTTTCTCACCTCCTGCGCCCAGGAGCAAAAACTCTTTAAGGTGTTCCAAACGCCGCCGCCTAACGTGGTGCTGCTGTCGGATTTGCTGGAGGAGAGCTAGGCCCATGGTGACCCTATCACCCCAGGAACGGGAGCGCTACCGCCGACAAATGCAACTGCCCGGCTTTGGGGAGGCAGCCCAACTGGCCCTGAAACGCACCTGCGTTCTCATCACTGGCGTGGGGGGGTTGGGGGGTACAGTGGCCCTGTACTTAGCGGCGGCAGGCATTGGTCAACTGATTCTGGTGCGGGAGGGGGACCTGCGGCGTGATGACTTGAACCGCCAGGTGCTGATGACCGACGATTGGGTGGGTCAGCCTCGGGTGTGGAAGGCTAAGGATACCCTACAGGCCTTTAACCCCCACGTGGTGATTGAGGCCATTCCCGCACCCCTGAACGACGCCAACCGGCAAGCCATCGTGGCCCGCTGTGACCTAGCGATTGACGGTGCCCCTAACTTTGCCGAGCGGGACCGGTTGAACCAAACCTGTGTGGAACAGGGCAAACCCTTGGTGGAGGCGGCCATGGACGGCATGATGGCCTACTTGACCATCCTGGTGCCCGGACAAACCCCCTGCCTGCGCTGCTTGTTTCCCGAGCTACCCGCCTGGGACTGCTGGGGATTTGGGGTGCTGGGGGCCGTCGCCGGTACGTTAGCTTGTCTCACGGCCCTGGAGGCCATCAAATACATCACCGGCCTGGCCCCTGCCCTGGTGGGGGAACTCCTGGTGATGCAACTGGGGGGGTTGACCTTCCGCAAGTACCGCTTGCATCGTCATCCCCATTGCCCCGTGTGTGGTCATTAAAGGGGGAAACCGCCATGGAAATCACTCCTGCTGCTTGGCAGCAACTCCGCCAACTTCTGACCCGCTCTCACCGCCATCTGCGGCTCCACCTTGTCCCCAGTGGTTGTCAGGGCTATCGCTTCCGGCTCCAGCTTGTCGGGCAACCCAAACCCACTGACATCCCCCAATCCCACAACGGCCTCACACTGTACGTGGAGCACCAGAGTTTACCTTACCTCGCTGATGTCGTTTTGGACTACGTTGAAGGGTCAATCCAGGGCGGCTTTATCTTTCACCATCCCCACGCCTGTGCCTGCGGTTCATCCCGGGCCAGCTGTTTGTTCCACCGCCACCAGCACATCCGTTGCCTTGATCAGGGCGTAGGCCTCCTTTCCTAAAGTAAGACCCAACCGCTCACAGGAGGTTTTGGTAATCAGCGCCGTCACCTCGATACCCGGTGCTATCTCCAAAGTCACCTCAGCAACAACCATACCCGTCACAACATTTTTAACCTTGCCCTTCAGAACGTTCCGCGCACTGAGGTCCATCCCATCCTCCATTTGACCCTGTCCGACCCTACCACCTACTCCCCAGGAGGGCGGTATCATGGCTTACCTTACCAGCTACACCCGGGGCGGACACCCTTGGACACCCGCTTTTGTCTAGACCGTTGATATAACCTGCTGTCTTGGCTGTGGACGTTTCTCAAGGTCTGGGGTCAACAGGTCCTCCAGTTCGGGCGGTGAACGAAAACTTGGCATTTAAGAGAGCGAACGCCGAGTGATGACCCTTGCCCATCCGGAGTAGTGCATTGGTTGCCAGGCCTGCGTCCGCATCTGTCCTCGAAACATGCGCCCCAGACCTATCACGAGTCAAACCGCCTGGTCTGAAGCAGAAATGGAATTGCCAGTAACTGGAGGAGGACGGAAAAGGCCACCACCCCAACCAAGGAACGGTCGTACAAAAAACCCAGGCAGGCGCTGCCAACAAACCAAGCCAAGCCATAGCCCGTGTTAAAGAGGCCATAAGCCGCGCCCCGTCTTTCCGGAGGTATCATTCCTGCCACCACCGCCTTGAGCACTGACTCCTGCGCCCCCATACCGATACCCCACAGGGTCATGCCCAGCCACATCCCCTGCACAGGAAGTAGCAGCAGCAACGGCGCAAACCCGCAAGAGAGCACCACGGCGAAAACCAGTGTAAGCACACCGATGTGGTCAAACCAGTAGCCAAACACCAAAGCGGCCAGGGCATCCACCCCCATCGCCCAAGCATACAGCAGGGACAGGTCGCCCAAGGTCGCCGCGCCGGTGCGCTGGAGATGGAAACCGATCAGTGGGAAATCCATAAAGCCGGCAGCGATCAAGGCCACAGCCCCCAAATACACCCAGAAAGCCCGAGGAAGTCCCTGGGTTGGCCCAGCCGGTGTAGTCAGTTCCAGGTCTCGGGGGTTGGGGTAAAGCTTCTGGGTCAGCAGCAGGACCACCATTCCCAAGACCGCCGGCAGTAACAACACCAAAAATCCCGGGGGGTAGCGACCCCAGCGTCCCAAGGCCCAGGTGACCAACAGCGGCCCAGCCACCGCCCCGATCTGGTCCATCGCCTCGTGCAGCCCAAACCCCAAGCCCTTACCCACCCGCATAGCCCCATGGGAAAGCAACACATCCCGCGGAGGCGTACGCACCGCTTTCCCCATTCGTTCCCCCAGCATCAAACCCGCCAGGACTTCCCACCGTCCCGCCAAGGCCATTAACGGCACTACCGCTGTGTTGACGGCGTAACCCAGGGTCGTAATCCGCCAGTACTGGCGCGTCCGGTCACTGAGAAACCCCACCCCTAACCGCAACCCATGGGCGATCAACTCACCTGCGCCGGCTACCAAACCCACCACCGTGCCACTGGCCCCCAAAACAGCCAAATAGGCCCCCGTGATGCTGCGCGCCCCTTCATAGGTGGCATCGGCACATAAACTGACCATGCCTAGCAAAACAATAAACCGTAGCGCCACCCATCGCGATTGGGTCATTGAAATACCCCATTTTTTCAAAAAACGACCTAATTTTATCACAGGGAACTGGCCCATAGCAAACACACCAAATTGCCCCGCAAAACCAGTGGCCTTTAGTTACCTATGCTACTAAACTTTGTCGGTTATCAGGATAGGCTGATTTTGAGTCTATTCAGTTGTGTTTAAACCATGGGCAAGCTCCGGGGAAAGGTAGGTGTTGGGGCCTGGGTGGGCGCTTTATTGGTGGTGGTAGGAATAGGGCTGCTGCAACGTTACCGTAGTGCTTCCGTTTCGACAGGAATAATGCTCACGGTTTCGGCGGCGGCAGATTTGCAATATGTCTTTCCCAAAATTGGACAGTTGTGGGAGCAAGCGACAGGTCATAAAGTTACCTTTAACTTTGGTTCCACAGGGCAACTAGCCCAGCAAATTGAGCGAGGTGCGCCGGTCGATTTATTTGCCGCCGCCAATCGGGAATTTGTAGAAAAGCTAGACCAAAAGGGGTTGATTTATACAGACAGCAAAGCCCTGTATGGCATTGGCCGCATCACCCTGTGGCAACGGGCGGACCATCCCTATCGGGTCAAAACCCTCAACGACCTGCTGCGACCGGATATCCGCCGGGTGGCCATTGCCAATCCCCACCATGCGCCCTATGGCGTGGCGGCCCGTGAAGCCCTGCAAAGTCTGGGGATATGGTCAGCCCTGCAACCCAAATTGGTCCTAGGGGAAAATGTGCGCCAGAGCCAGCAGTACGCAGAAACCGGCAATGTGGATGTAGCCATTGTGGCCCTTTCTCTGAGCGTCAACAAACCCGGTCACTGGACGTTGATTCCTGACCACCTGCACCGGCCCCTAGAACAGGTACTGGCCGTTCCCAAAAGTGCCCGCCATCCCCAATGGGCCCGGCAATTTGCCGCTTTTATCAACGGGGAGCAGGGCCGGCCTTTGATGCGGCAATACGGGTTTGTCCTGCCGGGGGAGGAACCTATGCCATGATGTGGTCGGCTGTGCGTCTGTCGCTGCAGGTGATGGCCCTAGCCAGCGTGCTGATTGGAGTTTGCGGTTTGGGTCTGGGGATATTTCTGGCCCGTTGCCGCTTTCCGGGGTACCTTTTCCTGACTACGCTGCTCAATCTGCCCCTGGTGTTGCCGCCGAGTGTGGTGGGCTATATTCTGCTGCTGGCCTTGGGGCGAGGCAGTCCGCTCCGGGAATGGTTGGGCCTGGACTTGGTGTTTACCTGGCAGGCGGCGGCGATCGCTTCGGCGGTAGTAGCACTGCCGTTGATGGTGGAATCCACCCGGGCTGCCATTGCCAATGTGGACCCTGAACTGGAGGCGGCTGCCCGTACACTAGGGTCGCCGGAGTGGGAGGTGCTTGCACGGATTACCATTCCTTTGGCCTACCGGGGCATCCTGGCCGGGATTGGGTTGAGTGTGGCGCGGGGGCTGGGGGAATTTGGCGCCACACTGATGGTGGCCGGCAACATCCCCGGGCGCACCCAAACGTTACCCT
This sequence comes from Gloeomargarita sp. SRBZ-1_bins_9, assembly GCA_039794565.1. Classification (NCBI taxonomy): domain Bacteria; kingdom Bacillati; phylum Cyanobacteriota; class Cyanophyceae; order Gloeomargaritales; family Gloeomargaritaceae; genus Gloeomargarita; species Gloeomargarita sp. SRBZ-1_bins_9. The sequence continues at coordinate 66,875 of JAUQVX010000011.1, forward strand.
TGGCCATTTACGACGCTGTCCAGATGCAGCGCTACGACCTGGCCAACCAAATGGTGGTGCTGATGACGGTCATCGCCTTTGCTTTGCTGGGGTGGGTGCGGTATCTGGAGGCCCAACAGCCCCAGAGTCAACGGTTGTTGCCCGGACAACGCCATGAGCCTGACCGTGCAGTTGCAAAAAACGTTACCCCACTATGACTTGAACGTGGACTTTGTCCTAGATCAGGGAACCCTGGGGATTCTAGGACGATCTGGTTCTGGCAAAAGTATGACCCTGCGCTGCATTGCCGGCATTGAAACCCCCAGCGCCGGGGTGATCATCCTCCGGGACCGCATCCTGTACCATTCCCACCAGGGGATCAATGTTCCCAGTCGCCAGCGACGCGTTGGGTTTGTGTTTCAACACTATGCCTTGTTCCCTCACCTCACGGTGGCCCAAAACATTGCGTACGGGTTGCGGGGATGGTCGCCGTCGCGCCTACGCCAGCGGGTGAAGGAGCAACTGGAGAACATGCAACTGGTGGGGTTGGCCGATTGTTACCCGCACCAATTGTCAGGGGGGCAGCAACAGCGGGTCGCCCTCGCCCGGGCCTTGGCTCCCGCACCTGACCTTTTACTTTTGGATGAACCCTTGTCTGCCCTGGACACCCCCCTGCGCAGCGAACTGGAAAGACAGTTAAGCACTACCCTGGCGACTTACCAAGGACTAACTATATTCGTGAGTCACAATTTGGAGGAGCTGTACCGGGTGTGTCACCAGTTGCTGGTGCTGGACCGGGGTCAGGTGGTGGCTAGCGGCGAAAAACACCAGATTTTTGATCAGCCGAGAACCCTGACGGTGGCCCAACTGACAGGCTGTAAAAACTATTCCCCCATTGCCAAGCGCGAGGCCCATCGGGTTCACGCCCTGGATTGGGGCTGCGTTTTGCAGACGGCGGATAGGGTCCTGCCCGAACATCACTACATTGCCATCCGCGCCCATCACGTAGCTTTTACCGATACCGGGGACCAGCCCAATACCTTTCCGGCTTGGGTGGCGTCGACCAGCGAAACACCCCACCGGCTGACCGTGTACCTGAAACTGCAACAACCGCCGCGTCACCCCCAGGACTACCACCTGCAAGCGGAAGTCTATAAGGAAAAATGGCTCCAGTTCCAGGCGCGTCCTTTTCCTTGGTGGGTTCATCTATCGCCCCAGCGGTTGCGTTTGCTGCAACCCTAGGGTCAACCAAACTCCTGCTCCGTGACCCGCCACTGGACCGCTAACACCCCCGGTTCCAAGCTAAGACGGCTCACCACCTGTTCCAAAAACGCATCCTGGCGCTCCTGGGTCACCAGTTCCGCCTCCACGCTCACCCGGTCCGGTTTATCCTCCAGGTCTTCGCTGTACAGGGAACGCAAGCGCAGGGTCGGGGCACCAGCCACCGCCTGGAGCAAGAGGGCCCGGACATGGGCCTCGCTATCGGTACGACAAATGACCTCACAGCGATAGGTGAGTTCAATTTCCGTGCCTTTGAGGGGCTGTTGGTTAATCCGGTATCCCAAGGGACGCAGCACCAAATTGGCCACCAACACCGCCCCAGTCCCCACTGCTGCTTGCGCTGGCAATCCGGCTCCCGCCAAGGAACCCACCGCCGCTGCACACCACAAAGTTGCCGCCGTATTCAGCCCCCGCACCGTCAGGCCCTCCCGCAGGATCACCCCACCGCCGAGAAACCCAATCCCGGAAACCACTTGGGCAGCAATGCGGGTGGGGCTGGTATCGCCGGGAATCAAGGCCGAGAGCATAACAAATAGAGCCGCTCCTATAGCCACCAGGGTGTTGGTGCGCAGACCTGCCATGCGTTGTCGCCACTGTCGCTCCAGTCCCAGCGCCGACCCCAGCAAAAAAGCCACCACCAACCGATTGACAAACTCCGCCAGGGTCATGGCTGGATCCCCAGCAACCAGCTCACCAGCAGGAAATACAGCAGCAGGCCCGTGAAATCCTTGATGGTGGTGATAAAGGGGTCAGCAGCCGGTCCGTGGTCAAAGCCCAATTTCAACAACAGCCAGGGCAACAGGGCCCCCAACACCGCCGCCAGCGTAATCACCGTAAACAAAGCCAACCCCACCGCCAGACCCAGTTGCGGCACACCATTGGGAATCCCCTGCCACAGCCAGGCAATCAATCCCCCCGCCGTGCCCAGGATCAAGCCCATGAGGGCGCCGATACGCAACTCCCGCAGCAGATACCCCATGTACTGGTGGATATCAATGTGTCCCCAGGCCAGCCCTCGGGCAAAGATGGTAGTCGATTGGGTGCCCACATTACCCCCCATATCCATCACCACCGGAATAAAGATGGCCACCGCCACCACCGCCTCCAGGATTTCCTCAAAATTCTGGATGACCGCACCCACCAGCATGCCCCCGATCAGGGTGATGATGAGACAAACAATCCGTAGTTGGATGGCGTAGCGAATGGGACCCCGCACCAGCCGTTCACTCCAGCCCTGGTCCCGCTCCAACAATTTACCCACCCCGGCTTTAGCCAGCATGGCACCGGTGGCTTCTGCCTCAATCAAGTCCAGCACATCATCAAAGGCCAAATCCCCCACCAGGCGGCCTTCGCTATCCACCACCGGAATAGCCGGCAGGTCCAATTCCTTCAGACGCTTGGCCGCTTGCAATGCCGGCGTGGTGACCGTCACGGCCGTGTCCTGCCCCCGGGCCAGTTCCCGCAGCGGCAAATTAGGGTCAGCTTTCATCAACTGGGTCGGGCGTACATATCCCCGGTAAAATCGCTCCTGGTCAATGACAAAAATCACATCCAGTTCCTCATCCGGGAGCTGGGAATCCCGGATTGCTTGGACCGCTTGCTCTACCGTCCAATGCTCCCGCAGTGCCAGGTAGCGCAAATCCATACGGCGCCCCACACTGCCCTCGGGGTACCCCAGCAACAAGTTCACCGCCTGGCGGGACTCCTCGCTCAGTTGCTTCAGCAATCGCTTGGTCACCTTCGCCGGCAATTCCTCAAACAAACGCACCCGTTGATCCGGATCCAGCACCTCCAGAAAGGCCACCACCTCCGGGTCAGCCATGCGCTGCACCAATTCCGCCTGCTCCTCCGGGGTCAGCGCTTCAAAAACCGCAATTGCCCGGTCTTTTTCCAACATGCGAAAGGCCAAAATTTGCTTGCGCGGCGGCAACTCCCGCAACAGACGCACCAATTGCCAGGTGTCCAACTGATTAGCCGTTCGTTTAGCCGCACCCAGCGCCTGGGGCGACTCCAGCAGCTCCTTCAGGGTTCGCCGTGTCATGGTTCACCTCCTTGTACCGCCTGTAACCTGCCCCGTTCAGCGGCCCGGAGAGTGAACCCGTTAACTAATCCAGCAACTGAACAGAGCAAAGTAATAGGAGTACAGACAACTACTGCTGTCTGCTTCCATATCTTTCCCCAATCAGATCCGTTCTTTGGCCAGTCAAAACTATTGCCTCTTCAAATCTAATCCAAGTCCCTGATGGTGTCAACACAGCCCTGGCCAGTCGTCAACCAGGTCCGGTAACCCTGCGTATAAACTGATAGGTAGCCCAGTGCGAGGGAGGTCAACGTGATGGGACGGCAAGTACTTTTAGCCATGGGTTTGGTTCTGACCCTGAATACACCAGTGTGGGCACAGGTCAGCAACTTGTTAACCCCCCGGCGGCAGAACGAATACCAGGGTCCTGCACCGGAACCCACATCCCCGGTGATGAACATGATGGAATTGATCAACAACGCGGCCTTTCGGGCCAGCACCCGCAGTCTGACGGAATTTATGGAGGACACCCAGAGTGACCTTTCCCGCGCCGTGGAGGCCTTTCGCGCCAAACAACGGCAATTGCTCAACCCTCCGGCTACATCCGTGGAGGTGCAACCCAAACCCTAGTCATGCAACCGACTTACAGCCCCCAGGAGGTCCAGGGGATTCTCCAGTGGGCCATTGCCCGGCAGGTGCAACAGGGCCAGGCGGCGGACAAACTGACCCAGGCCCAGCTCCAGGAGATTGCCCGGGAACTGGGTATTTCGCCGGAGGAACTGGCCCAAGCCGAGCAGGAGTGGCGTCAAGCCCAGTCCCTGCAACGACAACGGCAGGAGTTTCAGCGCTGGCGTTGGCAACAGTGGCGGATGCAGGCTCGGCAAACGGGGGTAACGCTGCTGTGGCTCACCCTGCCGTTTTTCCTGTTGGATTGGCTGTGGGATGGGCAGGTGGTGGTTTGGACGACCCGGGGGCTAGCCTGGCCTTACTACCTTCCGGCGCTGGTGACCGTGACGTCCTTGGTGTCTTTGGGGTGGCGCCTCCAGCAGGTGATGCAGCAGTCCGGCGAGGTCTACGAACGGGAATGGCAGGCCTGGCAACGGCAACGGCGCTGGCAGCAACTCCAGCAAAAGGCGGTGCGTAAATTGGTCGGTGTTGTGGACTGGTTAGAGCGCTGGCTAGGCGAATAGAGCACCCACCCGCGCTACACTAAACAGCAGCGTTGGGGGACCCATGGCCGATCTGCTTTGGGAATTGGGGACAGAGGAGCTACCGGCGGATTTTGTCAACGATGCCTTGGCCCAGTGGCAGGCGTTGATTCCGGCCAGTCTGGCGGAGGTGCAGCTTCCCCCCCGAACTATCCATTACTACGGCACCCCCCGGCGTTTAGCGGTTTACCTGGAAAAGGTTCCGGAGCGCCAACCGGACCAGCAGGTGGAAATCAAAGGCCCCTCGGTACAGGCAGCCTACCAGAACGGGGAACCGACCCCGGCGCTGCTGGGTTTTTTGCGGTCGCGGCAGGCCCAACTGACGGATGTGCAGGTGCGAGACACCCCCAAGGGAGCGTTTGTGTATTTGGTGCAAACGTTGCCCGGTCGTCCTGCCCCAGAAATTCTGGCGCAACTGCTCCCCCAGTGGTGGCAAAAGCTTACTGGCGCCCGGTTTATGCGCTGGGGGGATGGACCGCTCAAGTTTGCCCGTCCCATTCGCTGGTTGGTGGCCCTGTGGGATGACCAGGTGTTGCCCGTCACCCTGATCAATGGCTCGGAGACGTTACAGACGGACCGGGTCAGTCGCGGCCATCGGGTGTTGCATCCCCAACCGGTGGTGATTCCCTGCGCTCAGCAGTACGTCGATTGTCTGCGGCAAGCGGGGGTAGAACCGGATGTCGCTGCCCGCCAGGCCCGTATCGTGCAAGAAATCCAGCGGGTGTTGCCCCCCCAGGCCCAGGCGTCGATTCCCCCGGCGCTGCTTACCGAGGTCACCCACCTGACCGAATGGCCCACCGGTATTTTGGGCAGCTTTCCCCCTGACTACCTGCAACTGCCGGCAGCGGTGATTACCACCGTCATGGCCCACCACCAGCGCTACTTCCCGGTGTTGGACGCCCAGGGAAACCTGCTGCCCTACTTCATCACCCTGAGCAATGGCCATCCCGCCTGCACCGACACCATTTGCCAGGGCAATGAGCGGGTACTGCGGGCCCGCCTGGCCGATGCCCAATTTTTCTACAGCGCCGATTTGCGTCAACCCCTGGCGGCCTACGTGCCCCAACTGGCTAACGTCACGTTTCAGGAGCAATTGGGGTCGGTCCGGCGCAAGGTCGAGCGTATGGAGCAACTGCTGCAAAGGGTTTTGGCCACAACCGACTACCCGGCCGAGACCCGACAAAACATCCTGCGGGCTGCCCACTTGTGCAAGGCCGACCTGGTGACGCAGATGGTGGGGGAATTCAGCGAATTGCAGGGGGTCATGGGGGGGCATTACGCCGAAAAGACGGGGGAGCCGGCGGCCGTCGCCCAGGCCATCGCTGAGCATTATCAGGAGTTGCCGACGACGGTGGTGGGGCAATGGGTGGCTTTAGCGGACCGGCTGGACACCATCGTGGGCATTTTGGCGGTGGGGTTGGTGCCGACGGGTTCTTCTGACCCCTTTGCCCTGCGGCGGGCCGCCCGCAGTCTCGTTCTCATCGCCGAACGGCTCTACCCCACCTATCCCCTGAATCTCCAGATGTTCTTTCACCAGATGGTGGAGATTCTCGAGGGGGACTACGCCAAATTTGACCCGGGGGAGCTGGAAAAACAATGGCGATTGTTAGTGGGACAGCGGCTGCATACCTTATTGCAGGAGCGCGGCTTAGATTACGACCTGATCAATGCCCTGCTGGACCCGGAACAACCGGTGGTCATGGACCGCATTTTGGCCAATATTCCAGACCTTTTCCGGCGGGCGGACTGGTTAAAAACCCTGCGCCACAACGGCGTTTTGCAAGACATCTATGCCACGGTCAATCGGGCGAGCCGTCTGGCAGCCCAAGGGGATTTGCCCACCGACGTGTTAGAGGCGGAGGCAGTCATTGACCCCAACCTGTGGCAGCAACCCATTGAGCAAGAGCTGTACCAACGCATTCAGGAACTGTTGACCCAAGCTCGACAAACCCTGGCAACCGGTGACTACGAAAAACTGGTGCAGGGGTTGCAGGGGATTGCCCCAGTGTTGGCCCGCTTTTTTGACGGACCGGAAAGCGTGCTGGTGATGGCAGACGACCCCCGTCTGCGGCGAAACCGCCTGTACCTGTTGGGGTTGATTCGCAACAGCGCCCTGGTTTTGGCCGATTTTTCCCAAATAGTCAAGACGTGATGGGGCGGGCGCTGGTTTTGGGGTTAGGGAAATCGGGGACGGCAGCGGCGCGGCTGTTGCAACGCCAAGGGTGGCAGGTCACGGTGCTGGACCATTCGGTATCGGCGGCGCTGCGGGAACAACAGGCGGCATTGCAGGCCCTGGGCATTCAGGTCGGTTTGGGGCAGCCGTTTGCCGTGCCTGACCCCTTGCCCGATTTGGTGGTGGTCAGTCCGGGGGTGCCTTGGGATGAGCCGGTGTTGGTCCATCTGCGGGGGCAGGGGGTGGACGTGGTGGGGGAAATGGGGTTGGCCTGGCGCCATTTGCAGTCCTACCCCTGGGTGGGCATCACCGGCACCAACGGCAAAACCACCACCACCTGTTTGGTGAGCGCTATGCTTACCGCTGCCGCGTATCGGGCGCCTGCCTGTGGAAATATCGGCATGCCCGCCTGTGACCTGGTGGGCCAGGACTGGGATTGGATTGTGGCGGAAATCAGCAGCTTTCAGATTGAGTCGTCGCCGGAGCTGGCCCCCCGGATCGGCATTTGGACGACGTTTACCCCCGACCATCTCGACCGCCACTACACTCTGGAAAACTACTGCCGTATTAAGACCCATTTGCTGGCCCAATCCCAGGTGCGCATTTGCAACGGTGATGACCCCTTTTTGCGAACCCATTTGGTGGGGCGTTGGCCGGAGATCATTTGGACCAGCACCCAGGGCCGCGCTGCCCTACCCCCTTCAGAACGACCGGGTTTTTACATCGAAAATGGGCAAGTTTACCACGAAGGTCAGGTGTTGTTTGCCCTGCCAGACTTTCCCCTGCCCGGGCGCCACAATCAGCAGAATCTTTTGCTGGCCATTGCCGCCGCCCAGGTTATCGGTGTACCGCCCGAAGTTATGACTCAAGCCATGCGCCGATTTCCGGGTGTGCCGCACCGGTTGGAGGTCGTGGGTGTGCACGAAGGTATTACCTATATCAACGACAGCAAGGCCACCAACTACGACGCTGCCCAGGTGGGTCTCGCTAGCATGACCGAACCAACGATTGTGCTGGTCGGGGGCAAGGCTAAGGCGGGTGACGACCGCTTGTGGTTGCAAACCATCCAGGAAAAGGCGGCGGGGGTGGTTTTGTTTGGGGCGGCAGCGGCGGCGTTGGCCCAGCGGTTACAAAGTACGGGCTATCGGTCCTGGGTGGTGGTGCGGGACCTGGCCGAGGCGGTGACGGCTGCCCGGGAGTTGGCCCACCAAACCGGCGCCCGGGTGATTCTCCTTTCGCCGGCCTGCGCCAGCTTTGACCAGTACCCCAACTTTGAAGCCCGGGGGGACCATTTCCGCCAGTTATTTCAAAAAATACAGCAAGGTTTGGTCGAGGGCACTTAATTGGGCGGTTAACTCTCAAATCTGGTTATTTAGCCTCAAGAATAACCACCGTTAACGCCCTGGAGCTGTGCATTGAGTTTTAGGCTGTATTTAACCCTCAGGTGGGCCTTGCTGTGGTGAATCAAATCCCCGCTGATGGGTGCGATGAGAAATTCTCGCCGAGGGGTTTCCAGATCGGGCAGGATTTCTTCGATGGGCTGTCTGAGCTGGGGTAATTAGTTCTCCGGGCGGCAGGTGTCTTCCCAGGCGACTTCCACCATCAGGGCCTGGGGGCTGTCGGCAGCATAGCTCTGGAAATCATAACTGGTCACCAGCTGGTGGGCTTTTTGATTGAGGGTGGCGTAACCCGAGGAGCGCAACAATTCTGGCTTGCCGACCAGTTCCCCCTGGGGGTTGACCAGGACACCCCAAACGGTCGGGCCGACCTTATCCCAGGGGCAGCCGGAGGTGGGCAGCTTGGCCGTCAAGCGCAGGGATTGGGGGGGACGACTCAGTTCCGGTTGCAGACGGGCAATCCAGCGGCTCAGGTTGCTCAGGCCTTCGTCGGTGCTGGTGTTGCTGGGGTCAAAGGTCTCCGACGGTGGGGCGGGGCTATCGGCAGGGGACGGCAGGGGTGTCGCGGGTGGCGGTGGTGGAGTAGGCCGGGGGGGGGGGGCTGGGGCGACCGGGGTAGTCGGGGGGGGGGGGAGCCTGGGGGCCAAGTTGCGGCAAGGGGGGGGCAAGGCACACCGGC